>JBAZPJ010000016.1:0-14585 GCA_041648255.1 Candidatus Nanoarchaeia archaeon | reverse complement strand
GCCTTCTTTCTTCTATGGATGAAGCGCAAGGTTCAATTTCATTAAACATTGCAGGATACAAATCCGCGATCTCCGTCTCCACACCAATAAGTTCTTACGGCTCAGTTTCTGAAACCACCTTGCGAAATGCAGACTGGATCAGAATTGAAATACCCGGATTTGGTTCCCGTGACATCCGTGCATCAAGGGGTGCAGGGGTTGCTAATGAAATGGTTGCTGAAGATGGTTCTGGAACAGTGCGTATAGAAGTAATTTAATTAAATCAACTCAAATGATTTTAAGGAACTCTAACTATTGTCCTTGCCGTTGCAGTAAGACCATCTAAATTTGTACAGTAAACCCTTACTTGAAATGTTCCAGATCGATCGTAACCATGAGAGAATAATCCGTCAGGATCTAAATCAAAACCAGGATAATCTCCCCATTCTACCCTATACATTCTCATTTCTGGATTGCCCGCACTTCCTAATGGTGGATCTGCACTGCAGTTGCAAGGTTGGTTACTCAGATTAAGTCTAAGACTTGCTCTCACTGCTCGTTCATATTCAGTAAGGAGGTTTGGTGCACAAATTGGGGGTACTCCCATTGATCCACTATCTACTGGAGCAGCATCTGGATACACAACTCCTCCATCACGAGGAAGCATTGCATCCGGGTCTGTTCTTGCATCCTGATAAGTCATTCCTGCATCATACATTCCGCTATCTAAAGGTCTCATCGCATCAGGTTTAGGCATAGCATCTGCATAGGTCATTCCCGCATCGGGAGTTTGAGCGTCATCATAGAATCCGGCATCTGGTTGAGGCGTATACACATCCGCAACATCTTGAGAAGGTTTTGAACCATTATCTGGAGAAGGAATATTCATTTCTGCAGGACCGCATGCTGTTACTAATGCGACTAGTCCTGTACTCATTCCTCTTTTTACACGTTGCAGCAGGTTGTTCATTAGTTTTTTCCTTCAAATTCTAACCTACTCATAGGCAACCATTCTATATAAACCTTTCCAGATGTGTAACTCCCCCGTAACAACATTAACATATACAGTACATACACTATATACCCACCCTATTTAAACAAAAACCAAAAACTACCCAAACAAAGAATCACACCATCCTAACCGAATAACCCGATGAAACTTTTCTCCCAAACAAAATTCAGATTAATCTTCTTCTCAAATCCCCAAAACCTTCAATAAAAAAAGAAGTGGAAAATAAATCAAGGACCACACAACAATTACTTCCAAGGGTAATTGTTTAGCTCCACCAAACAGGAGCTGAATTGAACTCCTCTTTGATTAAACATTTTAAAAATTCCAGCAAAGAAAGTCAAAACGAACCCTAATTAGAAAAATTTTTAAAATATCAAGACCAAGCTAAATAATTAGAATTCCCTTTAGCAACAACCTTCGGCGATTCAAACGGTCCTAATTGTTGCTCTAAACCTATATCCCTTACCTTCTCTTGCCAGGTCTTTTTTTATCAGGAGACTTATGACTTTTTACTTTAGGTGGAGCTTTCGGTTTGATCGGACCTTTTCCTTCTTTTTTAATTGGCTTTTCTTCCTCTTCTTCAATCTCAATCTTTGGTCTTTCACTTTCTAATTTTTCAACTTCAGTTGTTAATTCATTAATCTCACCTTGAATACGATTAATCGTCTTCGTATTATCATCCGGCACCATTAACTGCCCGCACTCCACACACATGAACTGATTCTCCATCGCAGTCTCTACATTAGCCCTCGTACACTTATTCATACAAATATAGAACTGGTTTGTTCGTTCTCGATCTATCCTTGTCTGCAACATTTGGATACGCGTTCGTTTAAGCGTAATATACGCTCTTTCTGCTCGATCTTCTAAGAACGTCCAGAAGTAAATATACCACCCTTTCTTCCTATCCTTCTTCCTATTAGAAGTAAGTAAATTATGACTTTCAAGACGATACAAAATATTTCTCACTTGATTAATAGTTAACTTCAGCTTTTCAGCAAGTAAAAACTCGTTAACATCCACCTTTCCCTTCAACGCTTTATAAATAGGTAAGCCTTCTTGGCCAGAGATCTCTACGATCATCGCCCCTATTTGATTTTCGGTTATACTCATTGGTTAGGGTGCTTAAACGGATAAGCATAGTAAATTTTAGTGAAAAAGATATAAAAACCTTTGCATTTTAGTCAATTTTTACTCCTTTCGAGGTGTAATAAAGCTTTTTAAGTGCTTAATTTCAAAACAAACATAAATAAACAAAGGGGGATTAAGACAATGGGATTATTCGGCATAGGCAAAAAAGAGGACAAAAAACCGAGGATGGACTTTGAACGGTTACCACCCCTCCCAGAATTTCCTTCAGCAGAACAAGAAGTTGCTGACTTACCCAGTTACGAACCTTCTATCAGTGATCTAAAACGAGAAGTAGACCGAACAAGCGACATCGACATCCCAGTTCGAGAGAGAAAAGTCACACCCGTCTTTTCACAAAACACTCAACCCTCAACACCCCAAGTAGACCGATTCACTACAAACGTCTTTAGAGAAGAAAAACCCCTCTTTATCAAAATAGACAAATACAAAGAAGCATTACGCGCAATTGATACACTCAAAGCGAAGTTAATGGAAGCAGAAAAAGTTCTCAAAAGCCTCGAAGATATTAGAGATGAAGAAAACCACAAACTTGAAGCATGGAAAAGTGAACTTGAAACTGTGAAAACCAAACTATTAACTATTGACCAAAGTTTATTTGAACCATGAAAGCAAAAAAACACATACACGAGAAAAAGGCACCAATCCATATGATGGTAGATCAACCTTTACTCTTACGAAAAAATATTCTTTCTTGTGCAATAGATGTTACTAAACTCTTAAAAGAATACGAAGAATTCATTGCACTCAAAAATAGAAAAATAAAAACACTCAAACTCCTACAACGAGAAATGAAGAGCCTTAAAACATTATCAAAAGAATTTAATGAAAATCACTTTCCCAATGTTCCTCACGAATTACCCCATCAAAAAGTAGAACGACATCCAACTAAAGAAGAACCGATGAATAAAATAAGTATTAAAGAACTAAAAGAAACACTCAAACCCCACAAAGAACATAAACCCCACCTAAGCGAATTAGATAGACTTAACCAAGAATTACGAGATGTTGAATCCAAGCTAGGACAATTGTAAAAAAACATACTTATGCGAATCTTAACAGAATACGAAGCAGAACATTTTCTCGAACAAGAAGGATTCCCCATTGTTAACAGAACATTATGTAAAAACGAGAAAGAAACACTTAGTGCACTAAAAAAATATGATCGCGTTGTCTTAAAGTTAGCATCACAAGAACTCTTACATAAAACTGAACGTGGCGCTGTGAAAATAAATGTAACTGAGAAGAACTTTCATTCCCAATATAAAGAATTAATTAACATAAAGGTAAAACAACAAGGTGTCATCGTCCAAGAATATGTTGAAGGAATGTATTTTCTCTTAGGCATAAAAAAAGAGACTGTCTTTGGACACGTCTTACTCTTTGGATTAGGAGGAATTTATACAGAAGCATTCAAGGATGTAACGATGAGAATCTTACCCATTGAAAAGAAGGAAATTAAAACAATGATCAATGAATTACAAGCATCTCAAATCTTTCACTCTCGAGAGAAATTGAATGTAGCACTCTTAGAAAAAGTATTATTCCAATTAAGTAAACTCGTAGAAAAATATCCCAACATCCAAGAACTAGACATTAACCCTTTAATTTTAAATAAAGAAGAAGCGACAATTGTAGATGCAAGAATAGTATTTGATTAAAGAACTTTTACTGCACGATTAATATCATCAAAACAAGGAATATTGTTTTCTTCTAGAATTCGCTTTGCACCTTCAATCGTTTTAGCACCAAGAAAACAAGCAACAAGTGGACGTTTAGATTTTTTAAAAAATAGTACAATCTCTTTTGCAACATTTTCCGCATTCGCCATCATCTGCGGTGTAAACATCACTAGGGTACTATCAAAAAAACTTTCTTTACTTAATTTATTAAAAACTACTTTATACCTATCTGCATCAGCATCACCAAGAACATCAATTGGATTATTCCACCTTAACCTCCTTGAAACTAGCGGAACCTCTAAACCCCTTTCAACCAACGCATCCGCAGCAAGAATACCCGGCCCACCAGCATTTGTCACAACAAGCACCCTCTTTCCCCTAGGCTTTGATTGAATAGATAAGAAATGCGCTAGATCAATTCCTTCCGTTAACGTATCCACACTCATTGCACCACATTGTTTGAACGCAGCCTTGTACACTTCAAACGAACCAGCCAAACTCCCCGTATGGGATAATGCAGCTTTCATTCCCGCATCAGTCTTCCCTGCTTTTAGAATAATAATCGGCTTCTTACACTTCTTTACTACTCGCATAAACTCTTTTCCATCAATCAAACTTTCAAGATAGAGTAACATTACGTTTGTATGAGCATCCTTTTCTAAATGTTCAATACATTCAGCAAAATCAACATCCATCCTATCTCCAAGTGTAATCACTTTTGAAAAACCGACAAACGAGGATTGACTTAGATCAGCAAGACCACTCCACAATGCACCACTCTGTGAAATGAACGCAATCGCTCCTTTACTTGGATGTGTCTTCGCAAAAGTTGCGTCAAGAAACAAATCAGTATTAACAACACCAAAACAATTTGGACCAAGAATACGAAGATTATGTTTCTTTTTAATTACTGTAATTTCCTCCTCTAACTCTTTATTTCCAGATTCACCAAAACCTGCAGAAATGATAATAATTGATTTAATTCCTTTCTTTCCGCATTCATCTAAGACTAAAGGAACCGCACTTGCAGGAATTGCAATAATCGCTAATTCAATCCTCTCTTTAATCTCACTTACTGAAGAAAAAGAAGAAATCCCAAAGATAGACTCCGACTCTTTATTTACAAAAAACACTTTTCCCTTAAAACTTAATAAATTCCTTGCCAAGGCATATCCCACCTTTCCTGGTTTATTTGAAGCACCAATAACAACGATAGACCTTGGATTAAGAAAACTTTCAATCCCCCTCTTTTCAAACATCATTGATTGATTTTTAATGTCGATTTATTTAAATCTATTCCTCTTCAAAAACGAGCTTCTCTCCAACTTCAATCTTACCCGCATCTTTCAATTCAATAATATACTTCGATTTTGGACCAGGAATATATACTTCAAAGGGCATTATCTTTTTTTTAATTCCGACGACTTTCTTTTCTTTATTTAAGTAAACAACATCAATCTGAAAGAAGACAAATAACATATGTAAGGACCATTTCTGTTCACTTCCAAAGATAAATAATAATCCATCTTCAACAGGCTTTTTTGCAAACATTAACCCCCTACACTTAGAAAATAAACTCTCACACACCTTTACTTTTAACGTCCTCTTTCTACTTCTAATGAGCATCACTCTTTTCAATTAATAACCTTGATAAAGGTTTAGTTTCATTACTTAAGACATGAAAAAGACAATTCTGTTCTTTATTTTTCTCCTTCTCCTTTTAACAACCGTCCAAGCAAAAGACTACAAATGGACCGACATCAAAACAGACCTTTACTTACAACCAGATGGAACAGTCAATGTCGTCGAAGAACAACACTATCACTTTGAAGGACCCTTCACCTTCGCTTACCGTTATTTTCATTTTGATCAGATTAATGGAGTACGAGATATCCGCGTCTATGAACACGGACAAGAAATAACGGATAAAGAAATTTACAATGAAAACGGATACAAAGTCTTCAAATGGTATTATAACGCACAAGATGAAGATCGCGTTTTTACCTTAACCTATACTGTTGATGGATTAATTCAAAAAGGAAGCACTCAAGATAAGATCTTTTGGACAGCAGTCTTTAAAGACCATGAAAAACAAGTAGATCACGCAAGCTTAACCATCCATTTCCCTCAACCATTTGATGCACCCCAACTAACCCGCAGAACTATTCCAGAAACAAGCTTCTCCATTCTTGATCAACAAACAATTTCATTTACAAGTCTCACCACTTTCCAACCCTATGAAATCCTGGATATCGAAGTAGGATTTCCAAAAGGAGTTATTCCCTTTACTTTTAATGCACGTAACGCCGCAATTACTTCACTCTACATCCTCATCTTTTTTCTCTCACTCACACTCCCTATCTTCCTCTTTATTACTTATAGAAGAATCTACACATCCCACGTTGAAAACCCAACCTTACAAGAATTAAGATTAAACAATCTCCCTACACTCAAACCCGCCATCGCAGGAGCAATTATTGACCACCAAGTAGAAACCAAAGAAATCACCGCAACAATCATTGACCTTGCACAACGAGGATACATCTACGTCCAAGAAACAAAAGGATTCTTTAGCACAAAGGATTATACTTTAATCAAAACAAAAGACGATACAAAGAACCTACTTCCTTATGAACAAAAAATATTTAACCAATTATTCTCAGGAAAGAAACAAGTTAAACTTTCAGAATTAAAAAACAAATTCTATACTCACCTGCCCACACTAAAAACTGCTATCTATGAAGAAACAGTTGAACAAAAACTCTATGAAAATAATCCAGAAGCACTGAGAAATAAATATAACGGGAAAGGATTTTTTTACACCCTCGTCCCCTTCCTTGCTATCTTTCTTAACGCCTTTCTCTCTTTCAACATCTTTCCATTTATCATTCTTGGATTTGTTGTTATCGTCGCCATTACTACTTATCTAAAACACAAAAAATTAAACAACACACAACCAAATAAACGCAGACCACTCCCTAAAAAAACATTCTTCAAACCAGACGCGATCATTACCCTACTTGTTCTCCTCTTCTCCTTTTTCCTCTATCTCCTAGGCCATCCTCCCTTAATTTCCCTAGTTATCTTCGGTATCTTTAGTTTTATTGGAGGTTCAATTATTATCTTTTATACTAAAAAACTTGCACAAGTAACTTCTCTAGGAAAAGCACAAAATAAAAAAGCAGAGGACCTCAAAGAATGGCTCAAAAAATATCCTTTAAAAGAAGCAAGAATCTTTAACGAATACTTACCTTACAGCATTGCCTTTGGTGTTGAAAACTACTGGTTTAAGAAATTTGAAAAACTCCATTTACCTGCACAAACAAATTGGTACAGCGGATCAGCCTTTAACGCAGCAACATTTCATCATTTTTCAAGCAATCTAACCTCAAGCATTAGCTCTTCACCAGGAAGAAGCGGAAGTGGTGGAGGATTCGGAGGAGGAGGGGGTGGCGGTGGTGGAGGCGGAGGAGCAGGATAGATTTATTTCTCTTTCTTTAATTTCAATCAAGAAGCTTTATAAATTCTCTACCTAGCCAGATTTTATCGTATGACTAAAGAAAAACAAGATCTTCAACCTGAAATCAATATTGGTCTCATCGGCCATGTAGACAACGGGAAAACAACCACACTAGAACGTCTCACTGGAAAATGGACAGACACCCATTCTGAAGAAGTCAAACGAGGAATCACCATCAAACTAGGATACGCAGACGTCACCCTCTATCACTGTCCTGAACACCATACTAGTTCAAAAAAATGCTGTGACAAAGCCCGACAATCACGCATCGTTTCTTTTGTAGACGCACCAGGTCACGAAACATTAATGGCAACCATGTTATCAGGCGCAGCAATCATGGATGGTGCATTACTTTTAATCGCAGCAAACGAAGAATGTCCACAACCCCAAACACGAGAACACTTAATGGCACTAGAAATTATTGGAGTAAACAATATTATCATCCTTCAAAATAAAATAGACCTAATTAGTAAAGAAGAAGCACTAAAAAACTATGAACAAATTAAATCATTTGTTAAAGGAACTATTGCAGAAAAAGCACCAGTCATCCCCATTTCAGCGTTACATAAAATAAATTTAAATTATGTCTTTGAAGCAATTGAAACAAACATTCCCACACCAAAAAGAGACCAGAGCAAAGAACCTATCATGCTTGTCGCACGCTCCTTTGACATTAACAAACCCGGAGCAGAAATTGATAAGCTCGTTGGGGGAGTCTTAGGCGGATCTTTAAAACAAGGAATTTTACCTAACGGAACAGACATTGAAATCTCACCCGGCAGACTTGTTATTGAAAAAAATGTAGAACGATGGATTCCACTAAAAAGTAAAATTATTAGTCTTAAAACTGGAGGAGCAAGTGTTGAAAATGTTCACCCTGGAGGATCAATCGCAGTCTTAACAACCTTAGATCCGTCTATTGTTAAATCAGATCAATTAGCCGGAACACTCTTAGGATTACCTGGAAAATTACCCCCAGTCTGGACAGAACTACGACTCGAACCAAAACTATTACAACGCGTTATCGGATCCAAAGAAGAATTAAAAGTAGAAGCAATCAAAAAAGGAGAACCATTAATGTTAAATGTAAATTCTGCAACTACTGCAGGAATAGTCTTAAGTTTAGAAAAAAATAAAATCTATCTTAAATTAAAACGACCAATCTGCGCAGAAGAAGGAGCAAAGATTGCCATCTCTAGAAGAGTAGGAACAAGATGGCGCTTAATTGGAACAGCACAAGTAAAGAAATAAGTTTATAACCTTTTCTTTCTTCATAGAATTATGACAACCAGTAGAGATTTTATGAGAACAAGTATCGACCCAGGATTCAGCGATCATTATCGTGGACCACTGACCGCACTTTATTCTCCAGAAGCATACTTAGTATTTTTAACCGAGAATTCTAAACTAAATCCGGGAACGACAATAACCTGGCCTGGAACAGACGGACAACCACTCGGCGGCTTTACTTATAGCCCAAATAGATTCCCCTCTGCAGTCATTAAATGCACTACCCATGGACTTCCCCTCGGCCAATTAAGCATTCAACTCCTTGGAAACTCACAAGCTCGAACTGAACTTGAAGAGATTTTGATCGGAGAAGAAACAAAGTTAGAGCAATAGAAATCTTTATGTAAGTACTTTTCTAAATCTTTTTAATGAAAAAACTACAAGCTTTACTTTCTTTAAGCCTTTTTTTTCTTATTCTCTTTGGAACACTCTACTTTGTCTCATTCGATAAAGAATTTTATGTAAATAAATTTGAACACTATAATGTTTACCCCCAATTTGAAGAAGATAAAACAACGATCAATCAAGAATTCTTTAATGTTTTAGATTACTTGAAATATCCTTGGAAGAATTTAGAAAGTAACTTCTTTAATGAAAAAGAAAGAGCGCATTTAATTGATGTGAAGAGACTATACCTCATTTTAGAAGTAATCTTATTTCTTTCTTTAATCGTCTTTATTGGATCAACTTATTACTTTTTAAAAAACAAATTAGTTAAATCCTACACCCATTCACTTATCCTTGGAAGCAGTCTCGTTTTAGCATTCTTCTTATTCTTAACAACTTGCATTTTAATTAACTTCGAACAAACATTTATTCTCTTTCATAAATTACTATTTACCAACGATTTATGGATGCTTAATCCAGAAACAGATAACTTGATTAAACTCTTGCCAGAAGAACTATTTTTTTATATTGCACAACGATTTGTTCTTTGGAGCAGCGGAATTGCGCTTCTAATTTTACTAACATCTCTTCTTTCAATTAAGTTCTTTCATAAAAAAGTAAGAAATTAGGAACCGGATTTTCATTCCCATCACCTGCTCTAAAACTTCTTTTTCCAGATTTTTCATATGCTGAACTGCTTGGACCACCATCCAATGCAACTACATTCTTACACCCATGAGTCTGAACCATGTATTCAGCCCCTAAACCAAAATTTGTATTTTTGAAAACGACTCCAACAATACCCCCCTCATTAAAACCAACAAGTGTTCGTGGTACTTTGGGAGTGGAAGATGATGTAGCATCGCTATACGCTTTTACCCCTTCAGAAACCAACAGATTCACCTGCATCCCAAATTGCATATTCCCCAAACTTCTCTCTAAACCGGGAAGAGGAGTAACATTTAACTCTCCACTTTTATTTACATATAAAATCCCCCCACCTGTTCCTTCAACAACACCCTTCACTTTTTTTCCATTAACAAGATAAAAACCGCTTGGACTCCCATCCGTCTCATAAAAACTTCCATTAAACGCTACTGATGATTTACGAACCTTTCCTACTTCTCGAGTCGTTGCAAACGCTTTTCCTACAGCAACAATCCCCATTACCATCTCCGCACGATAACTACCTGCCCCTGCACGCATTATCAGAGCATGATTCCCATTCTTCCAAGATTTTGTTTCAACAGAAATGCTAGAACCAGCATCTGCTTCAGAAGCATACAGTAATGCACCCAACGGACCAAGGGCGAGTAAGTCTCTTCTTGATAAATTACTCATCTTCTGAACCCTCTAGACGCACTAACCTTCCACCAAGCCCACTAAATAGTTTTTCCTGACCTCGCTTCATAGCTTGTACCTGCGCTTCATGTTTTTCCCAAGAATACTTTCTTATTCCTTCAATTATCTCATCAGGAACATAACACTCTGTCCCAAGACCAGTAAACTCGAACCTAATCGGACCATAAAGACTTCCGACCTGAAGCCCTCTCTTCTCCTCCTCTTTCATCGCAGCAAGACGCCTCACTTCATAGAAGGCACCTGAATGAACCCTTAACATAAAGTTTTGAGCTATCTGTGCAAGAATCGGAGCTTCTGCAGAGCTGGGAGCAAAGGCAGTAATGTCTGTTTCATCTTTTAATCTAATTAGTCCTTCAATACTTTCTAATTCTCCCTCAGACTTTCTTAATAGTTGAATCGTTCCCACTACCTCTTCCACTTTTCGACTCAAGACGGTTAGTTGATCACTTACTGACCTCGCTTCATACCAACCTGGATTTTCAAACATCCGATCAAGAAGGCGATAATATCCCAACTTTACACTTGTTGCAACTTCTCTAACTGTTGTTTTCATTTTCAAATCCATCCAACGTAAAATCCCTTGGTTTCTTCGGCTCTTCATTCACATTATTTTTTTCTAAAAATTCTTTAATTTCTTCGTCACTAATCTTTGGCTCTAGTTTAATCTCTTCCTTGAATTCATATTCTTTAGAAAGATCTTCATCCAAATTTACTTCTTCAACTTTATTTTCTTCAATGTCCAAAGGAACTTCACTTTCAATTGTAGGTGCATCAATTTCTTCACCAGGAAGAGGAGCTACTTCAACAATTGTTTCATCAGGCTTAAATTCAGACACTTTTCCTTCTAACGCTTCTTCAGAGAGAATCTTAACGACATTAACTACTTCGTCATTATCATCTAATCTCATCACTCTTACACCTTGCGTATTTCTTCCAATAACTGAAATACCAGTAATAGGCATTCTAATTAAAACTCCTTTCTTTGTTACACAAAGAATATCATCATTCTCATTTACTACACGAATAGCTGCAACAGGACCATTCTTCTCAGTGACCTTAATGTTAATAACACCAGAACCACCACGATTTATCAATCTATACTCATTCACTTCAGATCTTTTTCCAAATCCTTTTTCAGTAACAGTCATGACAAAAGGAGAATCACAAATCTCCATTCCAATCACTTCAGATGCTTTGACATTAATTCCGCGAACTCCAATTCCAGATCTACCTACCACGCGAATATCCTGCTCTTTACATCTTACAGCTCGACCATCTTTTGTTGCAATCACTAACTGCTGAGTCCCATTTGTTAATTTAACTGTGACAAGACTATCTCCTTCTCTAAGCGTAATACCAATAATACCACCTTGACGTGGACGAGAATAATCTACAAGCGAAGTCTTCTTTACTACTCCTTTCTTTGTTACCATAATCAAATATTCATCTTCTTTAAACTCTTTAATCGGAACAATTGCACTAACCTTTTCTCCATTTTCTAATTTTAATAAATTAACAATCGCAGTACCCTTCGCATACCTTCCTGCTTCAGGAAGCCTATACGCTTTGAGCCAATGCACTTGACCGCTACTTGTAAAGAAGAGGATTTGATTTAAATTTTCAGCAACAACTACATGCTCCACAAAGTCTTCATCATTCTTTGTTTCTGCAGCAATAATTCCTTTACCGCCCCGCTTTTGGGCCTTATACACTTCAAGAGGAATTCTTTTTACGTATCCAGAGTTAGTTAACGTGAGAACAACTTTTTCATTTTCAATTAAATCCTCCATCTCAAGGCCCTCTTCACCTTCACCCTCTAACACTTGAGTCCTTCTCTCATCACCATAATTTTCTTTAATAAATAACAACTCATCTTTGATAATCTTCCTTACTCGTTCTTCAGACGCAAGAATGGATTTTTGATCTGCAATGAAACTCATGAGTTCATTATGCTCGTCTAAGCTCTTTTGCTGTTCTAATGCTGCCAACTTACTTAGTCTCATTTCTAAAATTGCATTCGCTTGAATTAGAGATAAAATATAATCAGCCATCAATCCATTTCGCGCAGCTTCAACATCATTACTTTGTTTAATTAATTTAATAATTTCATCAATAGATTTTAATGCAATTAATAATCCTTGTAAAATATGATCTCTCTCTTCAGCTTTTCTTAAATCAAACGCAGTTCTTCTTAAAACAACTTCTTTTCTATGTTTAATAAATTCAACACACATTTCCTTCAAGGACAATACCTTAGGCTCGCCATTGACTAATGCAAGATTAATAATACCAAAACTAGTTTGTAACTGGGAATGCTTGAATAATTGATTTAATACTATATTTCCATCAACACCTTTCTTGGTTTCAATAACAATTCTCATTCCATCCCTATCAGATTCATCCCTAAGATCAGAAACGCCTTCAACCACTTTATTTTTAACTAAATCTGCAATCTGTTCTAAGAGTAAAGATTTATTTAATTGATAAGGAATCTCAGTAATTACAATTTTATCACTTTCAACAACTGCTTTTGCTCGCACAATAACTTTTCCTCTACCAGTTTTGTATGCTGCTTTAATACCTGCAGTGCCAAGAATCTGACCACCCGTAGGAAAATCAGGACCTTTAATCAAATTCAATAATACTGCAAGTTCAGTTTCTTCATTATCTACTAACGCTGAAACAACATCAACAACCTCACCCACATTATGCGGAGGAATATTTGTCGCCATTCCAACAGCAATACCACTAGACCCATTTACTAATAAGTTCGGTAAACGAGAAGGCAACACTGTCGGCTCGCTTGTGCTTCCATCAAAATTAGGAACAAAATCAACAGTTTCTTTATCAATATCTGCAAGCACTTCGTCTGCAATCTTTCTTAATCTTGCTTCCGTATAGCGCATGTGAGCTGCAGGATCTCCGTCAACAGAACCCCAATTCCCCTGACCCCACACTAAGGTGTATCTTAATGAAAAATCCTGAGCCATTCTTACTAAGGCATCATAGACAGACTGATCACCATGAGGATGATATTTTCCAAGAATTTCTCCAACGATTCTTGCAGATTTTTTATAGGCCTTTGTACTCTGCATTCCTAAATCATTCATCGCAAACAAAATTCTTCGATGAACGGGTTTTAATCCGTCTCTCACGTCAGGTAATGCTCTTCCAACAATAACTGACATAGAATAATCTAGATACGCTGTTCTCATTTCAGTTTCAATTAATGTTGGGATAATTGTTTCCATGTTAAATATCTAAATTCTTAACCTCCTTCGCATGAGCCATAATAAAATTCTTTCTCGGCTCAACTTCTTCACCCATCAAAATAGTAAGCATTCTCTCTGCTTCAACCGCATCTTCAATAGTAACTCTCTTCAAACTTCTCGATTCAGGATTGACAGTTGTCTCCCATAATTGTTCTGCATTCATCTCACCAAGACCTTTATACCTCTGAATACTAGTACCCTCTTCACCCATCTCTTTTAAAATATCTTCCTTTTCCTTATCATTCATTGCGTACTGAACTTTTTTTCCTTTCTTAATTTGGTATAACGGAGGAAGAGCAATGTAGAGATATCCATTCTCAATAATTGGTTTTAAGTATCTGTAAAATAAGGTTAGATTAAGCGTACAAATATGAGAACCATCAACATCTGCATCACTCATTAAAATTATTTTATGATATCTTAATTTAGCGATATTAAACTCTTCACCAACGCTGCACCCTAGCGCAGAAATCAACATCGCTAATTTTTCGCTGCTTAACACTTTGTCTAACCTTGCTTTTTCTACGTTTAGAATTTTCCCAAAAACAGGAAGCACTGCCTGTGTCGCTCTTGTTCTCGCTTGTTTTAATGTACCTGATGCGGAGTCTCCCTCCACAATAAACAACTCACATTTCGCAGGATCTTTTTCTTGACAATCTGCTAACTTACCAGGAAGACCGCCCCCACTAAGAAGACCTTTACGTCTTGTTAATTCGCGAGCTTTTCTTGCAGCTTCACGCGCTTGAAATGCATTCACACACTTATCAATAATAATCTTAGCAACATTTGGATTTTCTTCAAAGAATGAGGTTAAATATTCAAACGTTAAACTATCCGTAATCCCTTTAATTTCAGAATTGCCTAACTTTGTTTTTGTCTGACCTTCAAACTGAGGATTCTGTACTTTTAATGATAAGATTGCAGTTACCCCT
>JBAZPJ010000015.1:0-14679 GCA_041648255.1 Candidatus Nanoarchaeia archaeon | reverse complement strand
GCTTCCGTGGGGAATATCTTCTGGTGCTTCTAACACTGTTCCGTTGATTCGTAGGCTATGTTGGTTTTTATCAAATTCTATTTTTTCTGTTCGGAGTTTAATTGTAACGGGTTTCTTAACAGTAGTAGTTTTCTCTTCTGTGCCGCCTAGTTTTATTTTTCGATAGCTTTTTCCTTTGACAAAATCTCCGTGGTGTAATAATTGGCTTAAGTGCCAGAGATCGTCTGGACTATCTATTTTTAACTTCAAGTGTCCTTTTTTGAAATCTGCTTCGATAATATGCATAGTACTTCCATTTCTTCTTTATTCTTAAAGGTTGAGATCGAAAGGATTATATAGTATTTAACTGCCTTGTCACTTATGCGTGGAAAAAGAGCTCAGATACCCGTAGTTACGGAAGGAAAGTTTGTAGCTTCATTAATTTTTGTTATTGCGATTGCGATTATTTTGTATGTGTTATTTATTCCTCCTGGTGATCGTCAGCAGTTATTAAATCCGAGTAATAATTCCCAAGGCGGTTTCAGTGAGGGTAAGATCGAATTATTGTCTGTGTCTCCAGGTTCTGTTTCTCCAACAAAAGATTTTGGAATTGTGCATCAGATGCCTTCTGTGAATATTTTTGTGAAGAAAGAACCCAAAGTGGTGAAGCTTGCAAGTAGTCTGACGGTAAAGAAAGGATTGTTTTCTAAATCTTTTCCAGTGATTAATTTCGAGTCTGGTGATTCTGATCTTAAGCGAGTAAGTTTAGTGTTTGCAGCAGACGCACCTTCTGGTGAATTGCGTATTTCTTTAAATGGAAATCCGTTTTTTGCTGAGAGTTTAAACGCTGGTTCGGTAAGAGTTATTGATGTTCCGGTTCATTTGATTAGGGATAATAATCGTTTAAGTTTTGAGGTATCTTCTCCTGGCTTAGCGTTTTGGAGAACAAATCAGTACAGTTTAAATGAGATTACTCTCAAAGAAGAATTTGAAAGAATTCATAGTCAAGAGTCCAGGCAGTTTAGTGTATCTGCTGATGAAGTGAAGAATTTGGAAACTGCGGAGTTGTCTTACTTCCAGTTCTGTAATCTTGCGCTAGCTGATCAAACAACTGCATTAAAAGTGTATATGAATGATCAGTCCGTCTTCTCTGGTCTAGTGAGGTGTATTAGTACGAAGCAAACGATTAATGTTGAAAAGAGGTTCCTTGCGCCGGGAGTAAATACAGTCCGGTTCTTATTAGAGCAGGGAGATTTTACATTCAACGAAGTAAAGGTAGAGACAAAATCTAGGCAAATTCAAAATCCTACGTATTTATTCAGTCTTTCTCGATCCCAGTATAAAGATATTAAAGTCGGAAATAGAACGTTAGAGTTGCAATTAATTTTAGATGATCGTAGTGAGAAGAGAGCGAGAATTTTAGTGAATGATGGAGATTTCTTCTTAAAGACTGGAGAGAATACGTTGAAACAAAATTTAAAGGATTATGTTGTTGATGGGACGAACTTTATTAGGATTGTTCCAAGTAATACGTTTACGATTGTTGGATTAAAAGTCGTGTTGGAGTGAACTGCTACAACTAAGAGGGGTAGCTTCTTGCGTCACAACATCCCTGCTGGAATGTTCAGTCAAGCTTGAATTTCCGTAGTTCCTACGGTATTTCTGAAGGAGAACGCGGGAGGCATGAACGTCTCGATCTTCTCTAATTCCGCATTCTGCACAGAAATGTTCTCTTTGTTTAAGATTTTTACTTACCTTATTGCCACATATACATCGTTGGCTCGTTCCATGCGGGTTTACTTTAATGAAGTGAGTGCCAGCACTTTCAGCCTTGTACTCCAACATTCGAATAAGTGTATTCCAGCTCGCATCGCCTATTCTTTTAGAAAAATAATGGTTTTTTAAGAGGTTAGAAATTGATAAGTTTTCAACAACGATTATTCCAAAACTTTTTACTAGTTCTGTTGAGATTTTGTGTTGAAAATCTTTTCGTTGATATTTTATTTTTTCGTGAATTTTCGCGATTTTTATTTTAGTTTTTTGCCAATTTTTCCCACCCTTTTGTTTTTTTGAAAGAAGTCTTTGGGTCTTTTTTAATTTATCTTCACTAGCAATTAAGAATTTTGGATTCTTGATGAGATGACCTTCGCTTGTGGCCAAAAGATTAATCAAACCAACATCCAGCGCGACCGTCTTTTCGGAATGGGCGTGTCGCTTTTGGTCAGTTAAGAATTCTGATGTCAAACAGGCATACCATTTTCCGGTTTTTTCTTTCTTTAGTGTTAAGGTTTTTATTTTGCCTTGTAACTTCTGGTGTTGTTTTAGTGGAATTAATCCTATTTTAGAAAGGGATAATTTTTTGTTTTCTATTTTAAATCCGGATTGGGGATAGGTTATACTTTTAATATTGCTCTTGAATCTCGGTTTGCCTGCAGGAATTATGCCTTGTTTTCTTCTTATTTTATAAGTTTCAAAGCTTTCATCTATTATTTTAACGAGGTACTGCAGAACTTGGCTATGGATATTTGTTAATGCCGGATTACAAATCTTTAAATCACGTAAGTTTCGTTTTGTAATTCAAAACGAGATAATCCCTCGTTAAGTTTTACATCCAAGAGAGTATTATAAACTTGGCAGCAAGTTTCAAATTGTTCTTGAATAATTTTCTGCTGAGTTTTGCTTGGATAGAGTCTAAATTTGAATGTTCTGATTAGTTTCTTTTGATACATTTTAGCGCTCAAATACAGAATACTTTTTATCTTTATAAGCTGATCGCGCATATGGCGCAAGTGTCGTTAGTGACCTATCTAAAATAAATTTGAGGGATAGAAAGGTTTTTATCTGGGTTTAAGGACAAGTTTGTTTAAGACTACGACATTATCTCTTGCCATGAACTTAAGGGAGGTTTTGTCCTAAGTCTTAGTTAAACTATGATGATTGGAAAAAGAGGTCAGGCGAGTCCCTGGGAGAAATTTCTCGGTTTGTTAGGAAGAGGTGTAAGAATTCTTTCATTTATGTTTATTGTTGTTGTGATGATTGCTACGGTTGTGATTATTTGGAATCAGGTTGCGCTTGGTCGTGGTTCGCAGGCGGTAACGCATGCGGATGTGTTAGTTGAGCAATCTGGAGCTCCTGCGTTATCCCGTATTCTTGGAACGCAAACGTATAATGCGTTGTTTAATCCGAATAGTCTGAATGTGCAGTATGGGTTTGAATCTGAAATTGATAATGCTGCGGGAAAGAAAGTAGGGATTTATGATATGAAGTTAGAGCAGAATGGTAGACCGTATTATAATGAGCAGATTGAAGTGTTAGGAAGGTTTACTGCTTCTAGTGTATTAGAAGATTTAGAGTTGGTGGTGGATTGTCAGTTGGGCGAGGGAGAGATTATTCCTGCTGTGGATGTTTCTGCTGGTGAGGCACAAGGAAATACTGCGTTTGTTCCAAAAGGTTCTACTGAGACTATTACTGCGACGTGTAAGTTTCCTAAAGGGTTGAATCCAGATCAAAATAGGGCAATTACAACAACGTCTCCGGGAATAATAACTGAAAATAAAGTTCTTCCGACGTTTGAGAAAATAACTCCTGCTGTAGCTTCTGAGAAAGTAACGATGTACATCCGGTATCCATTTCCGGGTGTGGCGAGTTATAAGACGTATTTGTTAGATAAAGATACGTTAAAGAAGTTAAGAACGAGAAATCCTCCGCTTGATCCGTTTGATTATTTTGGTGTTGTTGAGCCGCAATTGAAAGCTGACAATTCTATTAAATCTCAAGCGACTCCTGGTCCGTTGAATGTAGGTATTGGTGCGTATACAACGCAGCCGTTTGTGCAGAATACGCCGCAAGCGTTTGCGATTACGTTAACGAATAATCTTGGTGAGTGGCATGGTAATTTAAAGAAGTTGGAATCGCTGAATGTAAATATTCCTCCGTATTTTAGATTAGAGTCTGATGCTGAGTATGGTGCGACAACGCAGGTGACGTGTCCGTTTGAGTTTACTGGTGAGATTGATCCTGAAGGATTCAGGGTGTATAGTTTAAAGGAAAAGGTTTTAGCAGATATGAATAAGGAGTGTTCTAAAGAAAGTTTAAAGAGCACTACATTAACCGTAAAGGAGTGTATTGATATTTTTGGTGCAGATAGAGATAAGATGTTTTCTTGTAAGTTTAAGTATAGTGGGGGCTATTCGAGGATGGTGTATGATTTTATTCATGCTGATGTGAAGTATATTTATCAAACAACCCAGTTTGCTGCTGTGCAGGCGTATAAGGATCCTCTTGCGGCGGTCTCATGAAGAGAAGAGTTTTTTTGGGATTGATTGGTGGTGTGCTGAGCGGAAAGGCATTTGCTGCTCCTGCTGGGAAGACAGAGGTTGCTAAGATTTTGGAAAGAGATCCGGGGAATAAAGTAAAAGTAGAGGGGTCTTTAAGGGTGCTGTTTAGGAGTGATGAATATCAAAGATTTGCAAAAGGAATGTTAGAAAGGGTAGTAAAGGATGGGGAGGATAAGAATGATATTGAATTGCGTGTGTATTGGGACGAGGAGATATTTGTGCGGTACTTGCTGAGTGAGCTTCCTGAAGGTTATTTGAAATTCGGTTTGCTTGAAGCAGGATGTAAAAAAGGGAAACCATGGAAAGAGTTATGTGCGGATCTAAAACAACTCTCTTACTCCATTTCAACACTTAATGAAAGAAAAGTAGTTTCAAATTTTTCAAAGGCGGTCTTAGGAGAACAGGGTTTTAGGGATTTACTTAAAAGAATGTATAATATTCAATCGTGTTTACTTAATCTTGCAGAGAGGTATAATCTTGAGTGTAAGCAGGAAGGGAAGGCTGTTTCTTAATCCTACATCTTTAAATAAATGTTAAATTGGTAAAGTCTATGAAAAAAATAATGGGTGTGTGTTGTATCTTGTTGCTCTTCTTAACGTCTTGTTCGTATATTCCTAAGTTTTGGCAGACAACAGATACAGAGTCTGGTGATGATATTAAGGTTGAATTTGTAACGTATCCTGAAAAAGAATTAATTGAGGATGAACAGTTTGCGATTAAGACGAGGGTAACAAATTATAATACTGCGGCAGGTGTTGATGGGACGGTGTGTATTTATGATTTTGTTCCAAAGAGTTTGGGCGGTATTCCAGAAGGTTCTTGTTCTCCTGTTATTGTAGAGAGAGCAGATGAGATTGAGGACCAGATTTATGAAAAGAGGGATGAGCAGGTGTTTGCTGGTCCATTCTCTTATACTAATTTAAGAAAGAATCAGCCGTATACAACGAATATTGCTGCGATGTTTTCCTATGTAGTTGAATCAGAACATTTTGCGCAGCAGGTATGTGTTAAGTTATCTGATGAAGTGAGAACATCTTCTGATTGTGAAAGGGTGCAAACGTTTACAAGTTTGAAGCAGCCCAAAACGCCGTTGCAAGTGACTGAGGTTACGTCAAGAGCTAGTCCGAGTCCAAGTAAGAATGGGGAAGTGGCATTGCATGTTAATGTAATTATTAAAAAAGAGGAAGATGGAAATGTTGCTTCTATTGAAGATTTAGATAAACTGATTTCTGTGAGTCCAATGGTTGATGTGAATGTCGCTTATGCAGATACAACATTAACTTGTACCGGGTTACGTTCTGGAAGGCTCATGTTTTCTGAGGATAAAGCGCAGGTTTCTTGCAGAGGAAATGTTCTTATTCCTGCTTCATCCCAGTCGTTAAGTGATTCGTTGGTTGTGACGTTAAGGTATGGCTTTCAAAAGGTCGTTGAGACGCCGTCTATTAAATTAGTTCCAAATGAAGAAGATCTCATTGCATAAGCGAAAAGGTTATTAAGGTCAAGCTTCCAAGCATGATTTGGTGAAAAAAGGATGAGAAAGGTTTTAGTTTGTTTACTTTTACTTGTTATTTTACTCGCATCTTGTACAGGGAATCCTACAACAAAAGATACTTCTGGATATATTGGTGGTCCTGATGGAGTTGCTTCAAAGTTAAGTATTGTTTCTGGTCAAGCGAATGAAGTGTTAGATAGTGGTCTTGAGGAGTTTGAGTTGAATGTAGATTTAGAAAATAAAGGTGAACATGCAATTAAAGAGAATGAAGTTCTTGCTACAATTACTGGTGTTGATTATAATGCGTTTTCATTAAAACAGCCTTCCTTGAGAAATGTTGAACCTCTTGGAGAAATAAGAAATGAGGGTGGAAAAGTTCCAGGCGGTCAAGCTGCATTATCGTTTAAGGCTAATTTTGCTGATGATCTTCCTGTTGATCAAGTGTATGACCTTGGAGTTAATGTGTGTTACAAATATCAGACTGGTGCTACAACAAATTTGTGTTTAAGAAAAGATGCAACAAAGCGAGGAGAGGCTACTGATAAATGTAAAGTGGATGATCCAAAACCAAGTGTAAGTTCTTCTTCTGCTCCTATTCAAGTAAAATCTATCTTCCAACGTCCTACTGGTAAGAATGAGGTTTCATTTACGTTAACGATTGAAAATGTGGGAAAAGGAGATGTGTATATGCCTACCTTCTTAGATACTGCTCAGCATTGTTTGGATAAAGCTGATGTGAAGAATAAAGTTGAAGTAAGTGTTTCATTTGCAAATAATAAGCCTGCTGTTGTGTGTCCTGCGTTGCAGAATTCAAATAAGGGAACATTGCAATTAATTCAAAATAAGGCAGTCTTAACCTGTAAGATTGATACTTCGAAAGAGCAAGAGACAACCTTTACAAGAAGTCCGAATATTCAAGTGAATTATGTCTACAAAGATTTAGTTTCTACGAAAGTGACTGTGAAGAATGCTGCTTAATTCTATTGAAATTTCCGGAAATTTTCAGACAAAGTTTATAAATTCCAATTGCTTCAATGAATAATGGATTCTAAAACTTCTGGAATTGTTCGCTTAGAAGATCTTCCTGGAAGTAAAGTTTTTGTTTGTTTAGAGGATGAATTGTTTAATGAATTTAATCAAAAGATAAGGGATTATGGGATCTATTCATTAGCTAAAGAGTTAAAGGTAAGTAAACGGATGATTATACATTGGTTATCTGACGGATCGTTAATTCGATTGGATGTTTTAATGAAGATAGCGGATTATTTTAAGATTAGTTTTAAAGAAAAAATAAGCTTTTTGAGGGGGAAGAAAGGTGGAAGGATGTTTAACCCCAAACTTCCATTTAATTTTAATTCTAGTGAAGGGGTAAGAATTGTTGGGGGAATTTTAGGAGATGGGGGAATACCAACTAAACGATTGAATCCAAATTATTCTAATACTAATCCTGGTTTAATTGATGGATTTATTCAAGATGTGTGGTTTGTTTGTGGTAGGTTGGAGTTTAGCAAAGGAAGGAGTATTAAAGAACATTCAGTGATAGAAATACTTAATTTTCCGACATTGTTCTGTGATCTGTTAAAGGTAGTGGGATTAAAAAATGGAAAGAAAGTTGAGTTAAATCAAGGAATTCCAGAGTTTATACTTAAGTCTGAAGATTCAGCAAAATATGCTTTTTTAGCTCAGTTTATAGACGATGAGGGAACCATCAGCTTTGCCAGTAAACATATTAGTTTAAGTGCAGCTTGTTTAGAAAGATTTGGAAAGCCAAAAATCTTTACTGATTTGGAAATTCTACTTTCCAGTTTAGATATATTAGTATCAATTTATCCTGGAAAAGTATATCCTTCTTCAAGGGGAGAAGATAGAAGAAATTGGTGTATGCAAATTGACGGTCAGATCCAATTAAGAAAAATTTATGAGAACTCTTTATTGAGACATTCTGAAAAAAGAGAGAAGTTAGACTCTATTCTTAAGTCCTATAAATTAAATATGTTTAGAAGAAGGGATTTAGTTAAAACCTACCAAAGTCATATGTCCAGGATTCAAGATTCTAAAGGGTATTTTACTTCAAAAGATTTGGCTGAAAGTACAGGTAGAGATGTAGGTTCGTGTAGAAATACACTCCTAAAGTTCAAAAAATTAAAAGTTGTTCGGTGTGTAAAACCGTACACTTCTGGAGAGTATCATGAATGGGCGAGGTATGTTGTAGAAAATGAAATTCATTTCTGACTTCCATATTCACGGTCGCTTTGCACGTGCTTGTTCTAAAGATATTACCCTAGGCAAGTTAGAAGAATATGCGAGAATCAAAGGAATTAATATGTTAGGGGTTGGAGATTTTACTCATCCCATCTGGTCTAAAGAGATTAAAGAGAGTTTAAAGGAAGATGAGAATGGAATTTTGTGGAGTAAGAATAAGTTTCCTTTTATTTGGCAGACTGAAATATCTATTGTATACTCCCAGGGTGGGCGGGGAAGAAGATTGCATCATTTAGTGCTGGCTCCTAACGGCGGAGTGGCTGATCAGATTACAGAATGGTTAAAGAAAAAAGGAAGAGTAGATTATGATGGGAGACCAATTTTTGGAATAAGTAGTATTCAATTTGTTGATGAATTAATGTCGATTTCAAAAGAAATTGAAGTTATACCTGCCCATTGTATGACGCCGTGGTTTGGCCTATACGGCAGCAAATCCGGTTTTGATTCTTTGAAAGAATGTTTTGAAGAGAAAGAAAAATATATTCATGCTGTTGAAACAGGGATTAGTGCTGATCCAAAAATGTTAGCACAATTTTCGCATTTGAAAGAAAAGAGACTTGTTTCATTTTCTGACAATCATTCTTATTGGCCGTGGCGTTTGGGAAGGGAAGCGACAGTTTTGGATTTGAAAGAGGTATCTTATGAAAATATAATAAAAGCGATTCGCACTGGAAATGGATTCAGTGGAACAATCGAATGCCCCGCTCATTTTGGCAAATATCATTTCTCAGGTCATCGTGATTGTGGCGTTTCTTTTAATCCTGAAGAAACAAAAAAATTGAAAGGAGTTTGTCCGGTTTGTAAAAAAGGATTAACAATTGGGGTAGAAGATCGTGTTGAGGAGCTTGCAGATACAAAACCGAAGAATGTTCAAAACTTTATTGAAGTAATTCCCTTAACGGAGCTTATTACTTCTCTGTATAATATTCAACAGCCGGGTTCGAAAAAGGTTTGGGAGATTTATAATAACTTGATTAAAAATTTTGAAAGTGAGTATAAGATTCTCTTAGAAGTTTCTTATGAAAGTTTGATAAAAGTAATCGATGAAAAGTTAGCGAGATTGATTCTAAAAAATAGGGAGCAAAAGTTAGAGGTCAAACCTGGATATGATGGTCTTTATGGCGAGATTATTTTAGGTAAAAACGAGATTGCAGAAAAGCCAGTGAAGAAGCAAAAGAGTTTAACAGATTTCTAACCTATATAATTTGTTACTTCTTTTGTTCCTTTGTGGTGTTCTTCTTCTGCGAATTCTTGGATGTCTTTCATTGCTGTTTGAATTGCTTTTATTTCTTTATGTAAGATATTCAAGTTTAATTTTAATTTGTAATAATCATTCAAGTAGCTTAGCAATGCTTTTGCTCCTGCTGCGCCAATGTATCCTGGTTGTCCGACTGTTTCGGTAATAAGGCTGATTGCCGGTAAGTTTTTTTGTTTGCTTAATGCAGGTAAGAGGCCGGTCATTCCGAGGATTGGTCCTAATAAAATATCTGTTGCTGGTTTTGGTTTTGGATGTTTTTTTAAGAGTTTAAGGTCATTCCCTGTGATGTAGACTGTTGATTTGAGTGGTTCTTCTTCTAGTCCAATGCCACCCAAGGTAACTATTTCTTTGACTTGGAGTTTCGTAAAGAAATCAATGAGGTATTCACAGAAGGCATAGCTTTGTTGTTCTTCTACTGGTTGTGCGTCTCCTGTTAAAATGAGGAAGTCTTGGTTGTGTATTTTTTTATGTGCAATTTCTAGTTTAGCTGTGTCAAGGAGGTTATCTTGGTTAACAAAGGTAAAGTTGGGTAAGAGTGAAGATCTAATTTCGTAGATGCGTTGTGCTTTGAGTTGTGCGATTAGGAAGTCTGCAGTAATTTTTCCTACGTTTCCCATGCCAGGTAATCCTTCTATTAGAATAGGATTCTTCACTTTAATCTTCTTCAGCGTAGTGATGATAAAGTGGTTGTCATGCATAAGTTCTTCCCAAGAAAAATGTCCTTATATAACTTGTTGTTTGTATTTTAATCGATACTTAGCGTATTTGTCTTCTGGGTTCCATTTTGCTGGTTTAGAAGTAATAGTGACTGTTCCACAGCTGCAGGTCTTTTGTAAGGTATATTTAGTACAGGTTGAGCAATAAAGGATATGGCTAGGCATTTTTGGAGAAGGTTGCTTCGATGTTATGTTGTTCTGCTTCTTCTAAGGTTTTTTCTGTTAATGTTTTGAGTTGTGTTTCTGCTGTTTTGTAGTCTGTGGAAGTAATTTCTAGTTTGTATTTTGGTGCTCCTAAGTAGTGGACGTTTGCTCCGCCTTTTTGTAGGTCTAATAATAATTTTTTAATTAAAAGAATGCCTTCATCAGCATATGTTTTCAAACTTAATGTTCCACCAACTTTTACTTCAACAGGTTTAATTTTTTCTGCTGCGATCTTAGCTAAGGCGTCTTTGTAGTTTTTTGGAATGTCTAGGGTTTCTAGTGCTTCTTTTCCTTTGACGCTGATTGTTTGGAAAAAAGAATAGAGGCTTGGGTATTTTGCGAGAGCTTTGATTCCTACAGTGTCATACATATGTTTTAAGTCGGTTTTGAATTGTTTTCCTACGCTTTCGAGTAATTTTTCTGCTTTTTCTTCTTGTTTGTAATCATTGAGTTTTTCAAGCATGGCGGATGTTGAAACTCTTCTTAAAGAGAGGTCAATGTTATTTGTCATTCTGTTAATATCTAAAACTTTACAGACAATTCTTCTGTCTTCTTTGACATAATCTCGTAAGTTTCTGATTCTTCCTGGTGCGATTTCGGAAATGTGGATCATGCCTTCTTTGTTTTCATATTCATCGATACTAACAAAAACTGAATGAGGTAAGATTCTTTTAACAGTACAGATAAGGATTTCTTCTTGTTCAGGGGTGCCTTTTTTCTTGTAGAACATAGTAGGTTGAATGAGGCTAATCTTTATAAGGATTGCGAGGGAGAAAAGGGGATGGGTGGGTACGAATTTCCTCTTAATCCTACAAAGGGAGATGTTTACGAATTGTTAACAGGAATTTCTAAAAATAAAGTGTTGGAGGGGTTAAGCGATGAGGAGAGAGTTGAGATCTGGAATGGATGGAGAAAACGCGGAAATGTTCCGCCGGTTTTAAGGGGATTAGAATTTGTGGGGTGGGGTTCATCTAAGTTTGATTTAAGCAGAGTATTCTTCAACGGGTGTTCTTTCTCCTCTGCTACTTTTTTAGGGATAAGGATGACTGCTTCAGTTTTTAAAAAGTGTAAGTTTAAAGGAGTTAATTTTTTGGGCACTTCACTGCAGAATGTTCGGATGTCTGCTTGTTTTTTCACAGATGTTACTTTTAAAACGGGGAATTTAGAAGGATCAGATTTCGAAGAATCTTTTTTCGTAAGTGTTTATTTTAAAGAGGCTAATCTAAAGAAAAGTAAATTTTTCAAAGCACATTTTCGATTTGTTAACTTTCTGAATTGTGAGATGGATAAAGTAAATTTCAGGGAAGTTACTGCAACGAAAACAGATTGGGAAAAGTGTAACCTGAAGGGTGCACATTTTGAAGGAAGCTCTGTTTTTGGAAGGTTTATTGAAAGTGATTTAACTGGAGCTGATTTTGAAAAAGCGCAGTTAGAAGTTAGTTCGTTTATGGGGGATACAGAATGTATGAATGTTAATTTTAAGGGAGCAGAATTAAGTCGGGCCGGAGTGTGGGCTAATTGTAGGGGTGCAAGTTTTGTCGGAGCAAATTTGATTAGCACAATCTTTTCTGGTGCTGATCTTACTGGTGCGGATTTTGCGGGTGCAGTTGTGGAAAAAGAACAATTAGAAAGAGGAAAGAATCTAAGGAAGGCCAAGAATGTAAAGAAGATTGTTCCTCCTGGCATCAAGTTAAGTGTAGTGCCGTTAGAAGAAGAAGCAGGAATGCTAGACAGTCCAGGTGTAGCAGCGAGCAGTCTTTCTAGAGTTGAACAAAGAGATATGGTTAAAGTAGAATTAAATTGGTTTGACCGATTAAGAGATAGAATACAGTTTGGCTGGGCAAAATTAAAAAGAAGATTTAAAAATTAATTTATTCAAATTTCTCTAAGATTTGTGCTTTGATTTTTCCTTTGCCGCCAGTTGGTTCAACGAGGATTTCACTGCAAACCAAACAGAGAATTTGGCTGCTAGCTTTCTCAAAGATGACTTGTTCGTTTTTGCATTTTTCGCATTTGACTTTAACAAATTTGCTTTTTTGTGTTTTCATTGGAATTCTACCTTTTTAGCTCTGTATCCTTGGCTTTGTTGGACTGTTTTACTGCAAACTTTGCAAGTATATCTTAATGTTGTTTTTTTACTGATTTTTGCTCCAGTTCGTTTGAATTTGCTGATTGCGGGTTTACTTCCCCATTTTCCTTTATTTCCTACACCCATACCTTGTCCGCGTAGTTTTGCTCGGGAAATAGAACCCCGGCTAAGGCTTCCTCTCTTTGTTCCTGATTTGTACTGATCTATCTTATGTTCTGTGCTTTTGTTGCACCAGGGACAGTAAGTTTTTTTAGTTTTAGGTAATTTCATGGTTATAGTGGGCTTTGGAAAAGGGGGTTTATTTAAAACTCTTTTGGTTTGAAAATCAGAGGATAGAAAGCTTTTTAGAGGGGTTTAAGGGTTAAAGTGTATGAAAAGGGGTCCAAAGATATTATTTGGAGCAATATTGCTTTCTTCAGCAGTAAGCGTTCTTTCTTTTTTTAAAAATGAAGAAAAAGTTACGAATCAAGAGATAGTGCGAGTAGAGTCTTCTCCAAGAAAAAATTCTAAGGTTATGGAGCAATTAGAAGAGAGAAGAGAAGAGGTTGAGGAAAAGGTTGATGAAGTTGAAGAATTGATAAATGAAATTAAAAAGATCGAGTTTTTCTTTTCTGAGGAGAGGGTTTATCCTATTCCAACGTTAGCATATTATGAAGAAAAGATGAATGAAATGAGTATTATTTTGAATACTATCAGCGGTTTTTCTGAAGAGAAGAGAGAGATTTGGTTTGCTCATACGAATAAATCGTTAGGAAATACCTCAAAAGAGGTTAAAGCGTTATTTGCAGGCAGTGTGTCTGAGGAAACTCTTGATGAGTTTAGTAGTACCTTAGGTGTGAGTACGGGTGGGAAAACGCAGGATCATTTGTTTCATTCGGTGTTGAATACTGTTCTTCGGTTTGTGAAGGGTTGTTTAGAAAGTGTTGAGGAGGTGAGAGCTCCGCTTGAAAAGATTGTTGAGTTGAATAAAAGATTATTGAGACTAAGTGAGTCAGAACAGAACAGGGGTAAAGTAAAAGTGTATACTGAAAAGATGGAAGGGTTAAATGAGAAAGCCTTGAGTTATTTAGATGAATTAGATCGAATGAATGAGTTCTTAAAGGGAAAGGAAAGGGATGTTCGTAGGGAGATAAAGGCACATAAAGTAAATGTCGATTAGATTTCTTCTGCTCTTTTGTTCTTAATTAACACTTCAGAGACGCGTATGGGTAGGTGGGCGACATCTTCTGCTTCAAATGGTCCATAGGTATTCATGTCTTCTGCGACAAATTGGGGGACTGCTTGAACAAAGCGAACAAGTTTATTCTTCTTCTCTTGGGGTGTCTCGTGATTTCCAACTAGGGTAATTTGTGGTTTTTTTCCTTCAATTAAGCGATCTTGAATGCCTGTTCTAAAGGCGGTTAATTGTTCTAATAAAAGAGTATAGAGTAGTTTTTCTTCTTCTAAGAGCATGGAAGTATCCTGTAATTTATTATTCGTTCTTGAACAGAATAAGGCTAATTGTAAAATCTTGCTTTCTCTTTTTTCATAGAGTTCTCGAAAGATTTTTTGGACGTTTTCTAGTTGTTTTCTTGTTTTTTCTATGTTTTGTTGTGCAAAAATACTATCCTTATTTTCTTGAGAATGAAGGATTGATTTCTTTTCTTCTAGGTATTTAACAACATTCATAAAAAAATTGTCATCAAGACGTTGAAGTTCTTTTCTTGACTTTTCTAAGCGTAAGATTTCATAGAGGGTTTCATAGGTAATAATTGCATCCTTTTCTGTCATGGTAGGGGGGCTAGTTAGTGAGAATTTAAGGATTGTGCCATTGGAATGGTGATATTCTGTTAATTAAAACTGGTTCTGCTTAAAACATCCTTTCCTATCATTTTCCCTAATGATCCGTTTAGACTCGCTTTTTCTGTAAATCGTTGAACTGTGTCTTTCTTCGGTTTACTTACCCATAATAACGGAACAGGATCGCTAGAATGTCTCTTTAATTCACAGGGAGTGCTATGGTCGCCCGTTAAGACTAATTCGCAGTTTATTTCTTTTAAAAATTTAAATAATTCTTTATCTAAGATCTCAATCATTTTTACTTTGTCGTTTGGTCTGTTGTCATGTCCAGGAATATCTGTTTCTTTAATATGGATATAATAATTTTCAGTTTTCCTTTGTTTAATTGTTTTTTTAGCAGTCATAATAGTTGCTCTCAAGTTTTTATAGAGAACTGGATACAAATCTTCATCTGTGACGGGATAATGTTTCGGTTCTACAATTTTCATTCCAGATAATGATGCCAATCCTTTTTCTAGGGGCATATTAACAATGGCAGTCCATCCTTTTTTCTTTGGGAGAAC
>JBAZPJ010000014.1:0-15445 GCA_041648255.1 Candidatus Nanoarchaeia archaeon | reverse complement strand
CTACAAAGACTACAAGAAACAATTTCCAAACCAGATATAATATTATTTTCAGCTAGTTCTAAACATTTATCTGGTGGCAACGCAAACACGAATGCACTTTCTAAAAGAAAACTACACAAAAGTAGGAGGTATATTTTTTTCATGGTCAGGGTTGTTTGCAGTCGAAACTTATTTTTTCAATAAAACTAATAAGATCTTCACCATAATAAGAATTTTCAGCTGAAAAAGAAGAAGAAAAACTGTAAATTTTGTTATTTTCATTAACTAATAAAGTGTTCATCTGAAAATAAGGAGAGACTGTATGATTAACAATAAAAAACTTCGAATTTGCTCTAGTTTCTAATTTTTCATCTTTGATTAAGACGAATTCTCCCTTTGATTCGTCTACTGTGGATTGAATCTCTTCTAAGAAAATTTCTAAATCATTTTTAGAAGAAATTTTACTTCTTAAATAACTGAGTCCTCCTCTAGAAAAAGTCTTTTTTAAGGAAGCTTTAAATCCTGTTTCATCAACAATTGAAAGAATAATGACCTCGTCTTCTTCTGCTCTACTTAAAATAATTTTATTTTCCTCTTCAGATCGTATCCAGTTTCCAAAAGGCTCTTCAAAACTAATACCAATATAATTACAAGATGCTTGCTGAGAAACTTCAGATGAAGTAGCGTCGATATGTATTGAAGCGCCGGTTATTTCAGGTTTTACAAGAATCGCGAAAAGCCCTGTAAAAACAAAAATTCCAAAGAGAAATAATATGAGGCTTGGTGTTATTGGTTGAGGAGGAGGTGTTGGTGGTCTAGGTGGAGAGCGGTTAAGTGGAGGTGGTGTTTGATTTTTTCCCCATGCTAAGATACTTATAAAGATGAGATTAAGTGGAAAAATGACTGCAAGGATTCCGTACCATCCAGGTCTTCCGAGTCTTTCTGCGATTTTCCACCACCAGTAAGCGAGGACTACCAGTGGGAGGAGTGGGATGAATGCTCCAAAAATAAAGATAAGTAGTGTCCATGCTGGAACTTGTGCGATTTGAGTTATGAGGTAGAGGTTTCCGATTGGAATCCATGCAAGCCATGCGTTGGGAGTGGAAGTTTTTTTAGCAATAGACATAAGAGCTAGGGCAGTGTAGATATAAAGAATTAAAAAGATGACTAAGAGTATTACAAAGATTCCAGCTATAAATGCGAAGATCCCGGTTGAAAATAAACTAGAAGAGTCTTCTTGAGAATAAGGTTTTTCAGAAGATGAAGAAGTATCATATTGAGAAATAGGTTTATTAGAAGAAGAGACTTGATTTTCTTGAGCGTATAAAGAATCTTCTTCAAGAGATAGAGGGGCTGTCGGTTTGGGATCTGCATCTTCTAAACCAATATCCAAGATATAATCTAAGGTCTTCTCTCCAATGGGAGTGATTATTTCAAAATAGATTTTTTGATCTTCATAAGAGTTATAAGAAATAGTAATTATTTCTCCTGCATTTCCAGCATGTTCATCTGCAACAATTTCTCTTGACTGATCCCTCAAATAGACTGAAGGAAAACCTCTGAGATCTGGCGTCACTTTTATAACAACTTTTTTATTTGCAGGAACTGAAATACTATAGAGATCCCCTTTATCAGAATAACTGATACGTGCATTTGGGGAAATCTCTCCTGGATTACTATTAGCATAATGTCCGAGTTGAAGGGAGACAGCACTTTCATAATTATCAAGAGAAATATCATAAAATGGTGCATCTCCCTTTATTCCAGCATCATAAAGAGTGTATTTTTTTATTTTAAACGTTCCAGAATTGCTCCCCGGATTAGAAGCCTGGATATAAAGCGGATTTTTTGGGGAGTCGTCGGCAGATAAGGAGAAATAGGCTTCGCTAAAGGAACCTTCTTGTTTAGAAAGAAATTCTTCTCTATTTGTATCAAGAATGGACAGCTCTAATAAACTATCTTCAGGACGTGAGATTTCAATTCCTTCTCCTGCATTCAAAGTGGGAAGCTGATAATAAAGTGTTTGTCCTTCTTGTCCAAAAGAGTAATCTTGTTCAAATTGAATAGGAATAGCTGTTTCAAAACTTTCACCCACTGCGTAAGATAGTGAAGAAAGGAGGATTGTTAAGGTAAAGAGTACTAAGCTAAAATAATTTATTTTTTTGTTCATTTGTAATCCTTGTAGTATTTTCCTACTTTATAAGTCATGAATTTTGCATAAATAAAACGAGCAAGAAGGGTAATAAAGATAGTCCAGCTTGTACTAAGAATAAACGATCCACCAAGAAGTCCTCCAAGAACACCACCAACACTTCCACCAAGTCCTGCCCCTAAAGCGAAAATTGCTGCCCCTGCAAATAATGAAAAGATAAGTAAGATTAAAGCCGCAATGACTGCTGGAACAAAAAGGAATTTGAAAAATGTATTAGTTAAAGGGAGAAGGAAAGAAATGTTTGTTGAAATAAAATCCATAAGAGGTGTGTAGAGCTTTGCGATTAAGAATCCTGCTACTGCTCCTGCGATAACAGCATAAACCAGTGTCCAGATTCCCGAGAAGAGTGCTTCTTTTCCGATGAGAAAATCTCCGAAAAAAATGAGAAGCTGAGCAATAACTAAACCAATAATACTTGCAATTATAGTTTCTTTAGTTTTTTCATCAAAAGTTGTTAAATCGCTTTGAGTAAACTGAGAAGTATTGGTTGGTTTATTTTTTAAGAGTGATGCTGCTTCTTCAATCTCATTCTTCTCGTATCCCTGCTTAAGTAATTCATTTTTTAGCTGCTCAAGAGAATATTGATTCAAATATTTCTGTAAGTAATCAACGATCTCTTTTTTAGGCATTGATTATTTTCAGACAGAAAGAGACTTATAAAGATTGTGATAATTTGTTTATTTTGAAGGGATTGCACCAAAGCCTTTTACAGAAATCTTTATATATTATTAATCTTATAAAAAGATTATGTCTATTAACATTAACAAAAACTTTCTTTTCCTTTTTATCCTCCTCTTTTTCTTGACAGCCTGTTCTTCAGAATCTTCTCTTGAACATGAAGGAATTCGTGGTGTAACTGATGAACAACCCTTAACCGAAGCTTCTCAATCGTCTTTCTCACTCACTGAATGTTATTCTACTTGTGAAAAAACGTTTACCTCAGATCAAGACAAACTCCTTAACTCTGAATCTTGTAAAGCAACCTGCCATAGTACACATGCTAAATCTACCAACAAAGTTGAAGATTGTGATCCAATCGCTGACACATTTAAAGATCCACTTCTTTACAGCTTCTGTATTAAAGATCTTGCCCAGCAAGCATCTAATGAAGAACTATGTGAACAAACCCTAAGAAAATATCCTTCCTCACCTTATCTTTCTATATCCTGCTATGAAGATATTAATTTGAATTTATACTCTGGTAAAAAACTAGAAATTTGTGAAAAAATTGAAAAAATGACAACTAGTATGCCCCAAGGATCTAATGAGTTCACACTTGCACAAGGTGCAGTAGATCAATGCTTTTTGAATATTGGGATCTGTGACAAATTAAAATCTTCTTATGCTCGTAAAGGATGTGAATGTGACAAAATAACAGATTCTTCCAAAAGGACATTATGTCACAAAAAGAAGAATGGTCTAGCTTAGTCTATTAAAGTAATAAGATGTTTAAGTTGATAAGTTTAAAAGAAAATGGAAGAAAAAAAGTTTAAGTCTGCATCGGCTCCAATCTCTATCTTCGTAGTTTTATTTTATCTTTCTATTCTCCACTTCGGACTTTACTACGGCTCTGATCAACTCAACCTCGAACCTGCCCTAAAACAAACAGCTCAAACACTCGTTCTTCTTGCAACCCTCTTTGTTCCCCTCTGGATGTTCTTAGGATTCCATTACTATATCCTTACAAATGGAGATGTTAAAATTACACAATCATTCGGAATCCGCTTCCCTTATACAATTGTTGAGAGAAAGGGCTTTCCTCCTTTAACAATTATCCCTACAATCTTTGCAATAAAAAATATCCAAAATCTTGAAGAAGTTTATCTTAAAAAACGATTTGAGCATGAATTTCGCAAGACTCCTTATTTACTTATCACTCTCAAAAATAACAGAACCTTTGCCCTTAGATTTTTGAATGAAAAAGAACGAACCACCTTCAAAAAAAATCTTCGATAAGTTTATATATCTCTATTTCGTAAAATCTCTTTATGAAACTTTATCTTCCCTTTACTTTATTCCTCCTCTTTCTAACTGCATGCAGTTCATCAGAACCCTTAGCAGAAATAAAAACTCTTCAAGATTGTATTGATCAAGAACTTGACTTAACCGATCAAACAACAGCAGATCTTTGCTATGGGGATGTTGCACGTGCTCAACTTGACCTAACATTTTGTGAAAAGATAATCGACCAAGAAAGAAAAGACTTTTGTTACTATGATCTTTCAACAGCTAATAAAGATGTTACACTCTGTGAAAAAATTAAAAGCGATTCAAAAAAAAGAGGATGTATACAAACAATTCAACCTGCTCAAGCCCTTCCTGAAAAAGAAACCTTAGAACAAAAAGAATGTTCCAAACTCATCTCCCCTGAAGAATACACCAAGATCTGTAAATTTAGTGGAGGAAACCTCCCTCTTAAGTTTTTACCACCTGGTGTAGGAGTTTGTAATCTGAATGCTGGAAGAGGTGTAGGCGAGTTAGAGATTCAATATGATAATTATGGTTTTGAAAAAAAGAAAAAAGATTCATTCGCACACTTTAATGACCCAGAAATAAAAAAAGTTGTACAAATAACTCCCTTTAAAGATACAACTAACCAACTTGGAATTCCTTCATTCTCCTACCAAATCATCAAGTACGATGATCCAATTATGGGTCAGTACATTAATGGAGGAAATGCTCTTATTGTTGAAGCAAAAAAACCAAACCACTTCTTCATGGTTACCTCAACATACTGCACACCTGAACAACTCCAAGAAATAGCTAAACTCGTCTACGAAAGGTACTAAAATTCATAAGAAATTTCTTCTAAGATTATACTCAAGAAATTCTTTCATTTACTGAGTTGTTATACTTTTAGCTTGGCGTTCGCTTGGGGCATCCTAGTTACATGTGAATGTCTCACAAAGAAGATACATTCTTTCTAGCGGAGTTCGACATTGAAAGAAGGCTATTCAAAAGTTGTTTAGAAAGCTTTAAATTAAGAGTAGAAGAAAATACTCTGTTGAAAGAAACGAAAGATCGTTTTCTTAAACCAAGATCTTGTTTTTAAAAAGGAGGAAGAAAATGGGAAATAAAAAAGCGAAAGAGAAAAAGAGGGCAATAAGAAGAGCTGCGAAAGAACTTCGAAAGAAGCGACTAAAGAAGTAGAAGAGAATATTTTCTCTTTTTTTAGGTATATCTAATGTTAGTAATAGTTAAATCTTATTCTTCCAGTAACGATTTAAAGACCCAATTGATTAAAAAAAGTATGGAAACAGCAACATTTGCAGCAGGATGTTTTTGGGGTGTAGAAAAAACGTTCAGTGAAACAAAAGGTGTAACAAAAACGACTGCCGGGTATGCTGGCGGTCATACAAAGAATCCTACCTATAAAGAAGTATGCACTGATACGACCGGTCATGCTGAAGCGGTGCAAGTAGAGTTTGATCCGAAGGTTATTTCCTATGAAGAAGTGTTAGAAGTATTCTGGAAATTACATGATCCTACGACGCCAAATAGACAAGGTCCGGATGAGGGTTCACAGTATCGTTCTGCTATTTTTTATGAGAGTGAATCTCAAAAGAAAAAGGCACTGCAGTCTAAAGAGAAATTAGAGAAATCAAAGAAGTATAAGTATCCGATTGTGACTGAAATTGTGAAATTAGAAAAATTCTACAAAGCTGAAGAGTATCATCAGCAATATCTTAAGAGGAAAGGAAAAGGATTCATTTGCCATTGATTCATTATCCCTAAGTAATGACGAAAGAAAGACTTTATAAAGAATGAACTTTTTCATTCAGAATGGTAAAGATTAATTTAAAAGGAAATGAAATTGAAGTAAAGATTAATCCTGTTTCTTCGTCTAGATCTGCAGTCCAGTTTAGAAATAGCATCATTTCTTCGTTAAAGAAAGTAGGCGTTCCATCACATTATGTGAGTTTAAAGGAAGTGCATAATCCATTAAGTAAAGTGGGTGCTGAAGTGTTTTGGTATACGGGTGATGTGAATTGTTGTTATAATTATGATCGTCAGGGAAGTTATGTGAATAATTTGCAGGTAATTGCTAAGTTAATTGAAATTGAAGTGAATAAGGTGGTAAATGGTGAGAAGGAGATTCAGGATTTTGTCTTAGAGTTTAGGGAAGATGATGAGGAAGCAGAGAAAAGAAAAGAAGCAAGAGCAACTCTGCAGGTAGCGCAGGAGGAGAAGAATTTAGAAGTAATTACGAGGCAATATAAGAAAATGGCTAAAGAGCTTCATCCAGATACAGAGAATGGAGATGCTGAAAAGTTTAAGAGAGTGAATGAAGCACATAAGATTTTAAAGAAAGAATTAGAGTAGATTTATTTTCTTGGCTAGTGTATAATCTTTTTCACTTATTCCATTAATATCATGAGTAAATAACGTTAATGTAACTTCGTTCCAATGGATAAAAATGTCGGGATGGTGTTCTTCTTGTTCTGCAAGTAATGCTATTTTATTTACAAAGTGCATTGCTTCTTTAAAATCAGAAAAGAGAAATGTTCTCACCAGTTTCTCGTTCTCAAGATTCCAGTAAGGAATAGTGTTCATTATTTTGCTAATTCTACATCAATTAAGTTCTTCAAACTTTGAAAGCTTTGAATGCCTTCATATTTTTTTCCCAAGATAAAGAAGGTTGGTGTCGCTCCTACTCCCCGATTAATTCCTTCTGCGAGGTTTCCTTGTACTCTTGAGAGCATAGCATTACTATCTAAGCATGCGTTAAATTCTTCAGTATTTAATTCTAGTTGTGCTGCGTAGGTTTTTAGTGATGCTGCACGTAAGTCTTTTTGGTTGTCGAATAATTTATTGTGATAAGGTTCAAATTTATCTTGGTCTCGTGCGCATTCTGCTGCTTGTGCTGCTTTGAGTGCGAAGGGATGGATCTGAGTTAAGGGGAAATGTTTGTAGTCGATTTTTACTTGTTCGCGAGTATATTCTTCTTTAATTTGTTTTAAGATAGGGTAGGCTGCTCCGCATGCAGGACATTGGAAGTCCGAGTATTCAGTGATAACGACTTTTGCAGGAGTATTATCAAATCCGATTCCTTTAACAGTATAGTCGGGTTTATCAAATAAGAAGAAAAGTCCTATAATAACAAGTGCAAGAATGCCCATGTAAACATAATGTTTTTTTTTCATGCATTTGTTTCCTGCTTATCCTTTATAAATTTTATTAAGTTCTGTTTAATCAAATATTGGTGATAATCTTAATAGTTTTTTATAGTTAGCCGAAGTAGTTTTCTGCTTGTCTGCTTGTTACAGTAGTTTTTTGTTGTTGTTTCTTTACGAGTTTTTCTGCTTTTTCTAGTTCTATTGGTTTTTTGATTGTTCCAAATTTACTTTCATAATCGCCAATAACGCGGGTAAGAGCGTCTAAGAAGGATCGAGCATGCCAAGGTGTTAATAAGACAATATTATGTTTGATGAGTAGGCTTTGTTGGTTTAATTCTTGTAATGGAGTCATGCATTTAAAATCTAAAACGAATTCTGTTGGGTTATAGTTAATAGTTGTTTCGTGTGCTAAGAATGGGTCGCCTTCTTTTACTCGGATATTAATTTGTTTTTCTTCCTTCATCCGTCTCATACCTCGTTACTCCTTTATAAGGTTTTGGCAGTAGTGTTACAGCTTAGCGCTTAATTTTGTTAAATACCATGGGGTGAATATTAAAAAGAAAATAAGAACGAAGAAGGGGATGGTGTAGAGGGGAATATTAATTAAAAAGTAGAAGAAGATAAATTCGAAGAAAAGGATCATGATAAGGAAGTTGTAGTTCATGAGAACAGAGAGATAAAAAATAATTTAAAGTCTAGTATTCAGCTTCATAAGGTGTTCGTTCTAGTTTTTTCTTGGTTTTCTTTTTAGTTTTTTCTTCAGGTTCGCATCCAGAGCAGCATGCTTCTGTTTTGTGTTTAGGGAGACCTTTGTAGTATCCTTTCAGGATTTCTACTGCTTCTTCAAAGGGATCTTTTTTCTTCTTTTCCATGGTTACATTACAATGCCGAGCATTAATTTAACGTCTTCGCTGGGTTGCCATGGCGGTTCAAAGGTTAAATCGACAATGACTTCTTTGACTCCAGGTAAAGCTCCTACTTTTTGTTTGACATCTGAGATGACTTGTGGTCCGTAGGGGCACATTGGTGAAGTGAGAGTCAGTTGGATAATTGGTTTTTCTGGATCAGGGGTAATCCCATAGATCAATCCCAGAGTATAGATGTCTATTCCTAGTTCTGGATCTACTACTTTTTTTAATGCTTCTACGATTTGTTCATTCGAAATCATCGTGAGGTTGTTCTCCTAAGTAATTGTATGCTGCCATTTTGGCTACTTTTAATGAGAGTAATGCGCATTTCATTCTGATTCCGGATAATTCTACGCCAAGCATATCTAGGAGGTCTTGCTTTGTTAAAGAAGTTAAAGTATTTAGAGGTTTTCCTTTCAAATGCTGAGTAAGCATGCTTGCTGATGCTGTGGAGATAGCACATCCTTTGCCTGTAAATTTAATGTCTTGAATGATGTTTTGTTTATCAATAAGGAAAGTCATTTCTATGATATCTCCGCAGGATGGATTGGAATCTTTGAAGGTAGCGTTTGCTTTTTCTACTGTTCCAAAGTTTTTTGGTCTGCGATAATGGTCCAATATTACTTCTTGATAGAGTTGTTCAGTGTTCATAGTTTGAAAATCCTTTTTGCTTTGTGAAGAGCCTTTATTGCGCGGTCAATATCTTGTTTGGTTGTGTAAAGATAAAAGCTCATTCTAGCTACTGACGGAACGTTTAATTTATCTACAATCGGTTGTGCGCAGTGATGTCCTGATCTGATTGCTACTCCTTCTTCATCTAAGATAGTGGTAAGGTCGTGAGAATGAATATCTCCTAAATTAAAGGAGATTAATCCTCCTCTAAGTTTTGAATTAGATGGTCCATAGATAACGAGTTTTTTTATTTTTTTTAAGTGAGTTAATGCGTAAGAAGTAATTGTGTGAATATGTTCTTCAATTTCATTCATTCCAACTTTACTTAAATAATCTACTGCTGCTCCTAATCCTACTGCTCCTTCAATGTTGGGTGTTCCTGCTTCAAATTTCCAAGGCAAATCATTTGGCGTAAATCCTGAATAACGTACATCTTTAATCATGTCTCCTCCGCCAAGGAAGGGAGTCATTGATTCTAAATGGTGTTTCTTTCCATAGAGTATTCCTATTCCGCTCGGTCCGCACATTTTGTGTGAGGAAAAGACAAGGAAATCACAATCTAAATCTTTAACATCTGTTGTTCGATGGGGAACACTTTGGCATGCGTCTACTAAAACAGGAACATGATACTTGTGAGCTAATTTAATTAATTCCTTTGCAGGGTTGATTGTTCCTAAGACATTTGAAATGGAAGTGAAAGAAAAGAATGCTGGTTTTTTTGAGAGGTATGTTTCTGCTTTTTTTAAATCTAAGATTCCTTCTTTTGTAACGGGAATAAATTGTAACTTGACACCTTTTGCTTGGCTGAGCATGTGCCAGGGAACAATGTTTGCATGATGTTCCATTTCTGTTAAGAGAATAACATCTCCTTTTTTTACGCGTGAGGCTACAAAGCTTCGTGCTACAAGATTAATTCCTTCTGTTGCGTTTCGTACAAAGATTGTTTCTTTTACATCAGCATTGATGAACATTGCGATTCTTTTTCTTGCGTCTTCATAGAGGGTTGTTGCTTCATCGCTTAAGGTATGTAGTCCTCGATGAACATTTGCGTAGTGTTGTTTGTAAAATTCTTCAATTGTTTTAATGACAATCAACGGTTTCTCCGAGGAGGCTGCGGAATCGAGGTAAACTAACTGTTTATTATGAATTTTTCTTTTTAAAATAGGAAAATCCTTTCTTATGCTAATTGGGTTTATTGCCATTGGTGGTCGATTAAAGTGTTTATTTCTTCTGAATTGAATATTTCAGCTAAGAATGCGTTGGTAATAGTTCTTTTTGCTTCTGTTTCGGATAGTCCTCGTGTGGTTAAATAAAAGAGATGGTCTTCATTGATTGTTGAGACTGATGCTGCGTGTCCTGCTTGTACTTCTGAGCTTTCAATTTCTAAGGCAGGGATTGCTTGTGCGGTTGCGTTCTTATCTAATAATAATGCTTGGGTGCTGAAGAATGTATTAGCGTCGATAACGTCTTTTTCTACCCTAACGATGCCGTGTGCAAAGTTTGTGCTTGCGTCTTTAAGTGCAGTTTTGATTGTAACATTGCTTTTTGTATTGTTTGCTTTGTGAAGAATAGTGATAACATTTTTGGTGATTGATTTATTTGTTCCAAAGTGTGCTTCCTTATCTATAAATTCTGCTCCTTCCCCAATTAAATTACAATTCCAGACAATATGCCGTGATCCTGTTGAGAGATTTAATACCAATCGTTCTATTTTGCTATTCGATCCGAGTAGGATTGTTCCTTTTCTAGTGATTGTTCCCTTATTTAATTCGAGTTCTTGGAGGTCTAAATAAGCTCCCTCTTCTAAGACAATGTCAAAGATCTGATCTGCAGTGGCCTCACTCCAAAAGAGAGAAAGGGTAAGGGATGAATTTTTTTTAAGTAAAAGAGAAAGTGATTCCCATCTTTTCGGATTAAATCTAAGGGAGATCGTTGAGGTATCGTTCTCTTTTGTTTCTAAGATTAATTTGTTAAATTCTTCTTTTTTTAGAGGGTTTCCGCTATAAGAAAGGTAATCTTCTTTCTGATTTAATTGAGTGAATGATTCCATGATCGTTTCCTAAAAAAGTGATCCTTCCATTTCGAGTTTAATCAATTTGTTTAATTCAATTGCGTATTCCATTGGTAATTCTCTGGTAAAGTCTGCAATAAATCCTAAGACGATCATAGCGTTTGCTTCTGCTTCGGTAAATCCCCTGGACATTAAGTAAAATAGTTCATTTTCTCCTATTTTTCCTACTTTTGCTTCGTGGCTGAGAGTAGTATCTTTTTCATCAATCTGCATCGTAGGGTAGGTGTCTGATCGTGAATATTTATCGAGCATTAAAGCGTCACATCGTACGCTGGATGTAGAATTGGTTGCTCCTTTTGCTACTTTGAGTAATCCCCGGTATGTTGCTCTTCCTCCGTCTTTGCTGACAGATTTAGAAATAATTCTTGAGGAAGTATTTGGTGCGAGGTGTACTGCTTTTCCTCCTGCGTCTTGGTGTTGTCCTTTTCCTGCAAAGGCGACTGAGAGGATGTCTGCTTTTGCGTTTCTTCCGACTAAATACACAGAAGGATATTTCATAGTTAATTTACTATTATGTACTAATATACCATTTGCTATAAAATTATGAGAACCTTCAATTTCTAAGTCATATGTTGGTTTTTCTCCTAAAGGATCAATGTTTGTTATTTTATATAAACCTAAATGAGGGGGAAGAGGTATTCTTCTTGTTCTTGTAAGATGATACATGCTTCGATCATTATGTTCTTTTGGAATTTTTATTTTATTTTTTTTAGAAAAGAATTCTCTTAGTTTTGAAAGTCCACTAATGTGCATAACATAAGCAGTGAATTCTTTTTCTCCGTAATCATATCCAGAGAAAGACATATCTCTCTTCTCTGTTACAGTTGTTATTTTGTTTACTTCAATTCCAGAACCCATAGCTAATAATCTTAAATCTTCAACTAATTCTTTATTGCAACATTTAAAACGAGCACTGTTCTTGATTATTCTTCCATCTGCTTCAATATAACCAGCTAAGAACGCTCTTTTTTGGCTGAGTGGAAGACTAAAGATCCATTTAGGGACTCTTTTAGTGTGAGCATTTCCTTCCATACCATTCAGTTTTAAGAATTCTGCTACAATAAGACTACAATAATAAATAACGATTCTATTTTTTGTTTCTGAGTAAGAAGATAATTCAAACACTGAATTCACAACTTCAATGATTTTCTCTCTTGCAGGATCGGTAGGAGGAACAGAAAAACAAATTATAGCATCTTTGTTATTACCTGTTTTTTTGTTTAAGCTAATTGAGACGTTACCATCTCCTACAATCATACCCAATAGCCAAAGTAGGTCATCGTTTGTTTCAGTCGGAATATTAACACTAGTATATTTATGAGCAGTATTCATTTTGTAAACTGCGCCATATTGATTGCGATTAACGATTTCTCTTTCAGCCATCTTTAATGGTTGTTTCAGAACATAAGGCTTGCCAAGATCCGGCATTTCTCTGGGAGCTAAAATAAAATCTCCTAGAGAAAGAAATTCTAAAGGCGTCCAAGCCATGCTATATCTGCCTAATTTTCTTGGGCGGGTAGAATCATATTTTACTGCTAGAAAAGGATGGTTTTTTGTTGCGGTAACTTCTCTTTTTCCATTTTGTAAGATTAACTTATAGGTTGGTTTTATTCCTGAAAATTTTGTTGCAATTACTTTTTGTGCTTCTAATTGCTGAGTGGTTTCATTATAAGTAATAACTTTATCCCCTGGTTTAATTTGTTGTATTTCCGCTCTTCCCGGATTAGTAAAAATTTCTGTACCTTCAGCAAGACATCCAGAATTTAAGTCTAACCATTCTACTGTTGCGTTTTCATGTGCGAATGCTCTTTTTGTGACAAGATTATAAACATTTGTTGACCAGTTTTGCATTGTGACGTATCTAATTTTAGAATCTTTCTTTGCAATTAATTCTACAACTGCTGCGTGTAAAGAATCTGTTGAATAAACTGGACTGGTACATCCCTCATAGTAGACGACTTCTGATCCTTCGTCTGCGATAATAAGTGTTCGTTCGAATTGTCCCATGTTTTTTGAATTGATTCTAAAATAAGCTTGTAGGGGCGCAGTTACTTTCACACCTTTCGGTACATAAATAAATGATCCCCCAGACCAGCATGCCGTATTTAGTGCAGCGAATTTATTGTCTCCTGCAGGTACGATTTTTCCAAAGTATTCTTTTACAAGTTCTGGATGTTCTTTTATTGCAGTGTCCATATCACAAAAGATAACGCCTAATTTTGTTAAGTCTTCTTGGATTTTATGGTAGACACTCTGTGATTCAAATTGTGCTCCTGCTCCTGCTAAGAATTTTCGTTCTGCTTCTGGAATGCCAAGTTTTTCAAATGTTTTCTTAATATTTTCTGGAACTTTTTCCCAGTCATCTTCTACATTTTCATTAGATTTTAAAAAATAAGTAATGCTGTCAAAGTCAATGTCTTTTAATTCACCTCCCCATGCAGGCATGGGTTTTGCGAAGAAGATGCTTAGTGCTTTTAGTCGCTGTTCTTTCATCCATAGCGGTTCATTTTTAATTTCAGAAATCTTACTCACAGTTGTTTCGTTTAATCCTGTTAATTTAATTAAAGGAGTATCTTCTACATTGAAGCCGTATTTTTCTTCGTAGTTCTCGTTGATTGTTCTCAGGTCTTCTGTGGTTACTGTAGCCATGTGTATCCTTCTTGTTCGATTTTTTTAATTAAATCTTTATTTCCCGATAAAACTATTTTTCCATCTTTTAAAATATGAACAAAGTCTGGTTTGAGTAGTTCTAGCATTTTTGGATAGTGAGTGATAACAAGTGCACTAAATGTTGGACTTCGTAAGTTATTTAATGCTGTAGCAATAGTCTGCAGTGCGTCAACATCTAATCCTGAATCTGTTTCGTCTAAGATTGCTAAGTTTGGTTCTAATAATAAAAGTTGTAAAACCTCTGCTCTTTTTTTCTCTCCGCCTGAAAAGCCCACATTTAATTGTCGTGCAATAAAGCTAGTGTCTTTTCCTAGGACTGCGAGTGCAGTTTTAAGTTTTTGATTGAATTCTAGGGGGGTGATGTCTGGGTGTTTTATTTTTAATGCACTAAAGAGGAGTGGCGCGAATCCTAATCCCGGAATTTCTAGGGGATATTGGAATGCTAAAAAGATGCCTTCTTTTGCTCGTTCATGTGCAGGTAAGGCTAGTAAATCTTTGTCTCCAAAGTGGATGGTTCCAGTCGTTGCATATTTTGGGTGTCCTGCGATAGCGTAGGAGAGTGTTGATTTTCCGGATCCGTTTGGTCCCATGACTGCGTGGATTTCTCCTGGTTTGATTTCTAAGGTTAATCCATTTAAGATCTTCTTGTCATTAATTGAGACATGAACATTTTCTAGTTTCAATGTTTTTTGTTGTTGGGTTGTGGTGATCATTGGTGTTTGACGAGTTCTAAAAATGCGACTGTTTGTCCATCGATATCTTTGATGGGAATAGTTGATATTTTTAGGCGTTCTTGATGAAAAATTTCTTTCTGTCCTGACTGTAACGTGCGTTCTGCTGGGCAGTTGCTGCAAGGTTCTAGTTGGTTGAATTGTTCATAGCATTTAGTTGCTTTAGAGATGATTTTGTTATTGCTCCAGAGAACATGTTTGTCTTTTGAAACTAAAGAGACTTGTTCATCTAGGTTATTTAATAATTCTTTAAAGCTATTTCCTAGAGGGTTTGGAGTGGTAAATAAATCAATTAACGGTGTTTTATTTAAGGACCATAATTTATTTCTTCCTATCTCAATATTAATTAAAAGGTTCTCAGCTTGTAATGATTCTAAATATTTAGTTAACGTATGTCGTTCTACTTGTAAGAGTTCACAAAGTTCCTTGACTGTTGCTCCATGTTCTTTTGTTTGCAGATAGCTTAAGAGTTGGGTTTTGAGTTGTGCATCCATTAAGAGTAAGGAGAAGTTGAAGCTATTTAAAGGTTACCATTATTGGTTACCAATAGTATGTCTCAAGCAATCATTTCAATGTTAATCGGTAAAGTTAGATCCTTAAGGTTTTTTGATCTTTTCTTAAAGTCCAGAATTCCAATACTTTTTACTTGATTTGTTTGATCGTCAAATCTTAAAAAGATTCCCGGTTCTACTTCTGAAGCGTGGCATTTTGTTGGTTTTCCGAGAGAGATTTCTAGGAAGTCTCCTTCTTCATCATAGTAAAGTCGCATTTTTCCTTTCATGTTGTCTCCTTCACAAAGTAAGCTGTGATAATAAAACCTTCGCCATTTAAATATTTAACCACGAGTAAAAGATATCTTGGAAATGCTTTTTCTTTAAAATGTTTGTAAAAATAATGAATAGTTTTGTTATTCTCTTTAATTGAGGTTTTTTCTGGATGTTTTAAAATAGATTCAAAGTAAGACAAATAGCCAAAGACTTCAGAGTGGTCTTCTGTAATATGTTTGAAACGTTCTTGGGTTAGATAAATTTCTCTTCCAGAGCAGTCTTGAGTTTGAAAAATCCTCATAAAACCTATTCGGATTT
>JBAZPJ010000013.1:0-16206 GCA_041648255.1 Candidatus Nanoarchaeia archaeon | reverse complement strand
CACCATCTTCTGCACAACAACTGCAATGAATACTTTCTCATGCTGAAAATTATTTTTAGTTCTGTAATAAATCGCTCGAGCAGTATATAATGAAGCCCAACATCTTTTTACTGCATCAACAACCTGCTCTGCTCCACGCATATTTAGGAATGTCGCCTGCTGACCCGCAAAGGAAGCCTCAGCAACATCCTCAGCAGTCGCAGAACTTCGAACTGCCACCCACGGCTGATCTCTTCCTGCCTTTACCATTCCAAGCAAACTACTCATCTGATCAAGATTCTTTGCTAATGCTCTATCCACATTTAAGGTATCATACGCCTCTTTAATCTCAGCTTTAATTGTATCTGGCATCTGAGCATTTGTAATTAACTTTTGAATCTCCTCTGCAGTTTCTTGAAGCAATTTTGTATCTTGAATGTCTAACGTTTTTAACTTAGGAAATATTTTTTTATCCAAATTATTATATTCTAAAAAAGACTTGAACGCATCAGTGCTAACAACAAACCCTGGAGGAATGGGCAACTTTACTTTATACATAATTCCTAAATTCAACCCCTTCCCCCCTACGAGCGGAATATCCTCTTTCTTAATTTCAGAAAACCAGACAATGTTTGGAATACCTTTTCACCTCAAACCATTCTCTTTTGTAGAACTACTTAAACATTACGGATTCTTAAATACTTAGTTTCTTCTCCACACCATCTAATCTCTTTTCGACTACTTTGAATTGGTGATGCACTTCTTCTTGGAATAAGCCTAATCTATGTGAGACATTTTGTACTTCTTTTTCAACATTCATTAATCCATTTACCATTTTTCCCACTCTTTTTTCTAAATGCATAAAACGATTCCAACCTACTCCGGCAGTAAATACTGCTCCAAAATACGGAAGCATCTTCTGCCATGTCGGACTATGAATAATGCCTAAGGATTTCGCTAATGCCCAAAAGAAAATACTTGCTAACCCTAAATAGAATAAAATATCTGAGACCTTTAGATCGTTGAGCATATAATCTTTTTAATTTTAAACTTTATAACACTTATGGAAGAATTTCCGGAAAAATCCCGAAATCTAGCTAGGAATAACTTTCTTCTTATTCTCTGCAATAACAACTAAATATTTGCCCGGTAATCTCGGATTAGCAGACTCTAACGCTTTCTTTGCACCCTCAAGACCTTCCTTATCCACATACGCAGTAAACACCGGCTTCCCTTCAAAGACTTGCGCAGCACAATTCATTACTTTACCAAACGAATGCGCCATACCAGTCTGTAAACGATCCGCATGAGCTCCACCCAACATCTTATTCTCTCTTAACGCATGATGAGGAAACGGATTTAATCGTAAGAAATAATTTGTACCTAACGACTCAGTCATTCTTGTAAGAACAACTAATCTCGCAGATTCTAACGCATTATGCCTAATTTGTAATGAGCCTCTTGCAACTAACTTAAGGACATGCGTGTATAACTTCTTTGTCCCCATTTCAAATCTCGCAATCTTATGATTAGGAAACGAACGAACATAATTTTTCTTCTTATACTTAGACCTTCTTGTATACGGACGTTCAATCTTTCTATAACATCGGAATACTCTTAAGCCTACCATAAGTTTGAGGTGAACAAGCTGTGCTTTATAAGCTTTTCTTCAATTCCTTCTCTTTAATGAAAAAGCAAACTCTCCCTGAATTAACCATTGAACAGATTTACCACATCTATGAACCTGCAGGCGGCAATCCCACTCAAGCAAAAAAACTTCTTGCTGAACAAGGCATTAGAACATCTACTCTAACCATTAAAAGATACTGGGAAAAAAGAAATCTTGAAATTAATCTTACTGTTCCCGGCGGAGACAGAGGAAATTATAGAAAAGCAGCATTACCTGATGAAAAAGAACTACGAAGACTCTATTACATGTATGAAGGAAATGTAAACAAAATTGCTCTAAACACTAAATACCAACCTGAACCTCTAAAAAGGGAATTAATCCGTCTCGGACTACTTAGAACAACTTCCCTAGAAGAAAAAGTAGAATAACCTAAAAGAACGTTTACTCATTCAACAAGAACTTTCTGACCAATTACTTGACCAGGCATACCAGTTTCAAACTGCACTCTTAGACCACCCTTATTACCATGCATATTTGTCACTTTACCCACTAACTTCTTACCAGCAGGACTCGTCCACGTAACCTTCTTATCCATCATTGATTTAGCTTTCTCTCTAGAATCAACACTTTCAACATGAACAATTAATTGATTACCGTGATAGGTTCTCTTTCCTCTGCGATAATGAATAACTTGGCCTTCCATGAGAAAAAAGATTCAACGCTTCTTTAAAAAGGTTTCTTTCGGACCATCAGAACCAACAGGATACGTTAGAAGTGGAATTGACTTTGCTCTCTTCTTTACTTCGTCAATAAACTTCCAACTCGCTTCAATCTCTTCCCAATGAGGAAAGACACTTAATTCGCCTAAGAATAATTCCTTAAATAAACGAACATACGCTTCAATCCCTTCACTTCCAAACAATTCTGCATGTGCACCACTAATCCATACTGGAACAGGATCTCTCTGAAAACCAGGCATCTTCATATTAATTCTAATTCCCACACCCGGATTCGGTTGAATTCTAATCTTTAACATATTCTTTCCTTCTCTTTCCTGATCACTACAGAAATATCTACACACCACATCTTTGAAAATGATATTCACTTCAGCAAATCTCTTCTTTAATCCCTTTCCTGCTTTGATTACAAACGGAACATCATTCCATCGCTCTGTATTTACAAACGACGTTAACTCCACATAGGTTTCAGTTTTAGAATCGGGCTTTACTCCTTTTTCTTCTAAGTAACCTTTTCTTTCTTTTCCATCAACAACACTCTGTTCATACTGACCAAGAACAATTCCATCAGGAACTAACGCTTTCATTACTTTTACTTTCTGTTCTCGAATCTGATCTGCTTCAAACTTCAACGGAGGATCCATCGCAACTAACGATAAGACTTGTAACAAATGATTTTGAACAACATCCCTTAACGCGCCAGCACTTTCATAATAATCAGCCCTATTCTCAATCCCTTCAGTTTCTGCCATAATAATTTCTACTTTCTCAATATTTTCCTTCTTCCATAGATGCTCAAACAACGGATTTGCAAAACGAAGAATAAGAATATTCTCCACTAACTCTTTCCCAAGATAATGATCCACTCGATAAATTTCTTCTTCTCTGAATATTTTACTTAGCGCTTTATTTAATTCAACAGCAGATTTTAAATCAGTCCCAAATGGTTTTTCTAATGCAATTCTCTTATTTCCTTTTACAAGACTAGATTTCTCTAAGAATTTCAAAGTAGGAATAAATACTTCTGCACCAAGCGCAATATAAAAAATCCTTCCATCAGTTTTGAATTCTTTTTCAAGCTGTTCAACTTTTTTAATTAACACTTCTGGGCTTGCGCTTACATCTGCAATCGCATAAAACACTTGCTTAGAAAACTCTTCATCATTAATCTCTGCAAACTTTTTAAATTCTTCATCTGAGAATGGTTTTCTTCCAACACCAAGAACCGGACTACTTAACTTTCCTTGATCAAATAGTGCTTGCAATGAAGGAAACAATTTCTTTCTTGCTAAATCCCCAGTACCACCAAACAAGATTAATAATGGTTTTTTCATTTTCTTTCTGCACACTAAGGAGTATAATAAATTTGCTAGGATTTTTATTTAGATAAGCCAGGGGGAATCTTTAAAAGTTTACTCTTTCTCCATCCATTCATGAGTGCAATTACCCGCCTCTCAGCTTACCTTGTTATAAAACCAGTTGAATCTCCTTCGCAGGTTTATAGCGAACCCATCCAAATTCACTCCCACACCCTTTACATTCCTCAAGGCCATCTTCGTATCTCTAGAGATGAGATTCCCGCAGAACTTCCCAAAGAGTTATTTGAGAGAGAACTGGAACACCTTAGAACCAAAAGCGCAATTAGAGAAGTAACTGTTCCCGCTGATTGTTTAGATGTTATTGCTCAACTCCAATCTTCTTTAGATTTAGCTAAACGATGTCAAGAAAAACAAGACATTGCCGATGCAACTCAAGGCCTAAGTGACGCAGTACAAGATCTCTATACTGCCCTTGATTCACAACCAAACTAAACACTTATCTATCTCTCATTAGACTGTTCTCCTTAATCTAATCGCTATTTCTACAACGAAAAGGATATAAACCTCTTAGACCTACACCCGCCTATGGCACAGAGAATGGGCGGTTCCCGCAGAAAGAGCAGACACAAATTATCTAAAACTGTTCGAGAACATGGAAAGATTAGTTTACCAGACTATTTTCAAATCTTTAAAAAAGGAGATCCTGTTTTTTTAGTTGCAGATCCAAGCATCCACCGGGGATTATACCATGCACGCTTCCACGGAAGAGCAGGAACAGTTGTTGGCCCACGCGGAAAATGTTATGAAATAGCAATCAAAGATGTACATATGCACAAAGTCTTAATCGTACATCCCGTTCACTTAAAGAAAAGGATCTAACCCAAATGGACATCGACGTACTAGAACAAACACCACTAACGATGGCTGAATTGAAAGATAAGCTAGATGCATTTAAAGCTCATCAAAAAGATAAAGAACTCAACTTTCGAGCAACCAAAGTCTATGACTACTTAACTGAATTCGTTACTATTGATGGAAAGAAAGCACAAGATTTGAAAGAAAAAATCCAAGCATTAAATGTTTCAAGACTTAAAGACAAACACATCATCAAAATTATTGATCTCCAACCAGAAAGCACAGAAGAAATCAAATCCATCCTTACTGGAGAAAACTTAACAGTAAAAACAGAAGACTTAACAAAGATCATTAGCGCCCTTAAAGAGTAAAAAAACATGCCCTATCCCTACGCCCATGACAAACAAAGAAGAACACGCAATTGTCTTAGACTTTCTCTCACATGGCTATCCCTTCGATAAACGACCTTCTCATAAAAAAACTCCAATAGCACAAGCCTTAGGAAAAACAACACTTGTTTTGTTAGAATTAGTTCCAAAAAAGGATATCTTCTTACAACCCTATGAAGAAGTCTACATTGGAGAAGGCAAAAGAGATAAGATCCATCATATTTTAGGAAGAATTGTACCTAGCAAATTAACAGAAACAGCACGCAAAGAATTAGAATTCGTCTTAGACGACTTAATTATGAAACATCCCGCAGAATTTATTGGATTTATCAACAACGCAGGACCAATCAACATGCGACGACATCAGCTAGAACTCTTACCGGGCATTGGAAAGAAACACATGCTTGAGATCTTAGAACGAAGAGAAGAAGGACCATTTAAGGATTTTAATGATCTTAAAGAACGAGTCAAACAATTACCCGATCCAGAAAAGATTATCGTACGAAGAATCTTACTAGAACTAGAAGGTAATGAGAAATACTACTTATTTGTAAAAGGTTAAATAATGAATCAGTCAGTCTCGAGAGGATTCTCAGTTGTCTTATTCTATAATTCTCAAGGTCAAATACTTCTTCAAGATAGAAGAGATATTTGTAAATGGGGAGAGGACTACGGTCTCTTTGGGGGATCAATTGAAGCAGAAGAAACACCAGAACAATGTTTACGTCGAGAACTGGATGAAGAATTAGGATTAATCCCTACAAACTTGGTTCTCTTTAAAACGTATACTTACACTCGCCCTTCCACCGGAACAATTGGTGAAGCACACATCTATCTTGCTGATTTACCCGGTACTTCTCAATTAATCTGCAAAGAAGGTAAAATGGAAATAAGACTGTTTAAAGAAAGTTTAAATTTAAAATATATTCCGGGTTTTAAGGAACGAATAGTTGAACTCTATGAAACGTTAATAGCTGAAGGCAAGACTGTCTAATGGGTTCAGTCACCAACTATCTTGAGTAAACTCTCAACTAAGGAATCATATCTTGCTTTGACAGCCTTTTGATCTGTTTCTGGAAGTGTTTCAAACACACTAGCCCTCACATCATCTCCAACAACAAATTCCCGTGCTATATCTTCTCCTCTTAGCTGTATTCTTTGGACAATCCAATCTTTTCCTTTTAACCCATCAATCCCATAATCGTGATACTGCGATTCCGGGTCATCAGAGCCTTCATGATAAATTACTAGTTTCGCATTTGGATATCCTTTCGGAGTAGAATATAGCCTAAACTCTGCATCAAAACATCTTACCTCTTTCCATAACCTTCTTTTCCCATCAACATTACATATTTCTAGGGTATAAGGTAAATCTTCAGTTTGACTTTTCTTTTCTACAATTTCAGCAAGCTTTTCTCTATCTGAAGAACAACCTGAGGCAAGAATACTTACTATTCCCCCTGAAAGCAATGCTCTCTTTACAAGACCCATATCCTCGTTAAAACAACAAACTTTATAAATTAAGCTTGAATCCTCCATTTCATATTCCCTAACGGAGAACATGGCACAAGAAGCACTCAAACCATTCCAACGCGTTCTTAGAACAGATCTAGATGGAAATTTACCTATTTCTCGCGCATTACTAAAAATCAATGGAATTGGATTCGCATTATCCAACGCAATCTGCACTTCTCTTAAAATGGATAGAAGTAAAAAAGCAGGATTACTCTCAGACCAAGAAGTTCAAAGCATTGAAGTCCTAGTCAAAGAACGAAAACAAATTCCAACCTGGATGTTCAATAGAAAAGCAGACTTTGAAACAGGAGAACACTTACACTTAGTAGGACCAGACTTAAAATTAGCACAAGAATTTGATGTTAAAAGAATGAAAAAGATTAGATGCTACAAAGGAATGAGACACGCAATTGGACAACCAGTACGTGGACAACGAACAAGATCACACTTCAGAAAAGGAAGCGCAGTTGGAGTTCTCAAAAGTAAAACTCAAGGCGCAGCAAAACCTGCCGCAGCTAAAGATGAAAAGGGGAAGAAATAAATGGGAGACCCAAGAAAAATAAGAAGCAAATACAAAGGACCAGCACACCCATGGAAAAGAGATAGACTAGAAGCTGAAAAGATCATCAAGAAAGCCTATGGATTAAAAAACAAAACAGAAATCTACCGCGCATCTTCAAGATTACGAAGATTCACCGCACAAGCTAAAAGACTAATTAGAGATACTTCACCACAAGCACGCGTAGAAGAAAAACAACTCCTCGAAAAACTATTCACTTTAGCATTAATTGAAAAAGAAGCACACTTAGAAGATGTTCTTTCATTAAACGTTAACAGCATCCTAGACCGAAGATTACAAACTGTTGTTTCTAAAAACAACTTAGCCTTAACCCCAAAACAAGCACGACAATTTATCGTTCACGGACACATCACAATTCACGGAATGAAAGTAGACGCACCTTCTTATCATGTTAAAAGAACCGAAGAATTCGGCATTGCATTTAATCCTATTTCAACCTTAGCACTAGAAACACATCCAGAACGAAACAAAGAGAAAAAACAAGAACCTTCCACTGTTGTCTTAAAACCAGAACAAGAAGAAGTTAAAAAAGAACTAGAAGAGTTAAAAAAAATAGAAGCAGTCGTAGGTGAAGTAACAGAATAATGGAAGCAAGAAAAGAAACAAAACTTAGATGGGGTGTTGCACATATCTATTCATCCTATAATAATACTTTAATTCATATTACTGATGTAACCGGCTCTGAAACACTTGGACGAGCAACAGGCGGAATGGTTGTAAAAGCACACAGAATGGAATCAAGTCCAACCGCAGCAATGAACGCAGCAAAAATCGCAGCAGAACAAGCTAAAGAAAAAGGGATCAATGCACTACACATTCGCGTACGAGCACCAGGCGGACACAATGGACCAACAAACACAGGACCAGGAGCAAACGCAGCAGTACGAGCACTCTCAAGAGCAGGCTTTAGAATCGGCATTATTGAAGATGTCACTCCTTTACCCCACGATGGATGTAAGAAGAAGGGCGGTAAAAGAGGAAGAAGAGTCTAAGTATTCTTTCCACTAACTAAATCTTTAAATAATTCTTTTTTTAAAATCTAAATCATGCAGAACTATACTGAAGACATTGTAGAATATAGAATTAACTTCAAATCTAGAATTATTGAACGAGATTGGGACATTTATGACAAAGAAAGACGCAGAGAAATTAAAGAACAAACTGAACAATACTTTTTAGAACGAGCATATGAATTAGCAATACAACAACGCTTGATTGAAAGAATGAGTGTAAATACATTCTGTGCTGATACTGAAGGCGGCTACACCGCTTTTAATCTGTTCGAAATTGTTATTGATCCTCAGACAGACACTACTGCGAGTTACAAACCCTTTTCTTTAGAAGACTTAACTGATAGGAGTGGAAAAAATTAATTCTCCTTAGGAGGATTATGAAATACAACTTCATCTCTTTCGTTAACATCAAGATATCCTTTTGTTACTAAGAGCCTTGTGCAAGCATCGCCAGTATGATACACCTGGACACCAAAAGAAGTAGATAGGGCCCTTTCTCCTTCAATCTCTTGCTCTAAACAACGCGTAATAACTCCAAGATGAAAAGGAGAATAATCTTTATGATACTGATAAAACAAGGTAAATAACGGATCATTTATGAGCGATTCGGATCCTCTAATAAGATTTACATACTGTTCTACAATCGGATGATTCTGATCCGGTAAAAGATCGGCCATACTTCCCCTCTTCCCTAAATACCCGTTTGGAAATTCGGGTAATGTAGGCATGAGACCTAACTGTTCAATCGCTTCAACATACTTTCTGCCTTGCTCCACAAACCCACTTCTTGCTTCCTCTCGAACAATTCCTCGCGCTATCCCTCGAGCAAGTAGTCTTTCATCATCTGTTCCCCCTGATTTTAAGCTATACTCTACAGACACTCTTTCTGCAATTTCTTCAATATGCTCTCTCCAATAAAACCCGGAATTCTTTACAGCGCTCTGGATTCTTGCTTGTTCTGAAGGACTTACACCTATCCGTGCTAATTCATAAAAAATAGGAAGAGGATCTTGATGTAATCTACGTGTTTGATCTGATGATTCTGAAGATCCTTCGACTACCTTTGCAATATACTCCCAACTAAGCGTTGGATCTGGCTCTTCAATCATTGCAATCAACCCCTCTCGTGCTTTCTTTTTTTCTCCAAACCCTTCTAACGCTGCTGCTGCAAAAAGTCTTGCCCTCCCATCCATCCGCTCTTTTCCATTAAGAATTTTTTCAAATAACTCCACTGCCACTTTTCCATATCCATTTTCCTCAAGCACTCTTGTAATAATTGGAAACTGAAGTTCGACCGCTAACGAGGAAACATCATTATCTCCACCGCTTACCGTAACATCAACTAATCCCCGATATTTTTCAACAATTTCTGGAACATGTTTGTCATGGCGAATAAGTAAATGTGCTATCTCTTCACTACTTATCCTTGCTTGTCTTCTCCAATACTCCTTTCCTTCAAAAGAACGATCAAAGCTTTTTTTCATTTCTTTAAAACCAACTTCATCACTTAACGCTCCAAGTGTTTCATACGCTTCAACCATTATTTTACGCGTTCTTTTCAGCTCTGAACGAGTTGTACTTGCAGGTAGTCCTTTTTCTAAAAGCTCTAAATACTCTCTGAACCGAACCCTCATTATCTCCTTCGCACGTTCGGTATCCAAACCAGTTTTTGTAAAATTGAGAACTTCTCTCGCTGTTAAATCTGGATGAAACAGAACATATCTTTCAAGCACCTCTGAAATTAAACCACCTTTCTCGCCTTGATTGTGTAATAACTGAACCACAGCAGCATCTAACTCTCCATTTCTTCCAATTAATTTTTTTGCTTTTGATAAAAAACCTTCCCGCTCATCTAATAAGCGATTTTCTGTGCTCACCAGAATTCTTCCATACATTAACCGCTCTAAATTTACATCATCTCTTTTTAGATAACCTATTACTGCTTCTACTGCTTCTCCTTCTCCTGCAAAAGAAATCACATCTTCAATCGCGGCTAAAGAGATCCCACTCGTTCCCGTGGACGCTTCCATCTTTTCTAAGGATATAAGGGGATCCAACTTGTAATTAGCATGTTTCCTAAACTCAGCACTAAATCCTCGAGCTCTCTTCCCTCGCATCACTCGCTCAAGAAGTTCTACCCTCTTTTCTGGATCAAGATTACATTCTCTACCACTAAATACTTCTGCGCGTCTTATGGCCTGAGCACGCACATATAATCCCCGAACTTGTTCTTCTAATCGATTTCCGTACACTTCTACTTTTCTATTTAAAAGATCAGCACCAACTTCGCACCAATTTTTACGCGGAATTGAAACATAACTCACATTAAATGTTTCTGTTTTTGAAAGATTATCTCCCACTAATCCTAATCCAGTTCCATCCCTTACCTCTCTAAGAAGAACATTCTTCTTTTTATGAGATCCACTTTTCTCCACTTCAACCTCATCAAAAATTCCTTCTCTTTCATACTCGGATTTCACTTCCCTAAAATTTCGATAACGTTCTCCCTTTAACAGGGTCATATCTAATACGTTGATATTTCCTTTAACCCTTGTCTTAACATCTTCTCTCAACTCTGGCTCTTTGATCAGACCCATAAAACCATTTATAGCAACAACTCTCTCACGTAAAATCTCTTCAGCAGTTCGATATTTACTTGCGATTTCAACGGAATCTTCAAGGCCAGTAACTTCTGTTGCTATTCCACTTCCATCAGCGAGATTAATTGCGTCATTCGGACCAAGAATATTTGTTTTTGGAAAAAATGAAGGATGATTGACAAATGGTTTAAATCCAGGACCGGGTTTTTTAATTCCACTCAACTCTCCAACTAAGGGCAACCCGGTAAATGGCTGCGAGATTCCTAAAAAATTAGGAACAGGATAATTATACCATTCTCTTATTTCTTCCGGAAAATCACTTAGTGAAGCATCGGCTTGTTTTGTTAAATAGCCGACTACATACGCCTCGGGTTTTACTAAAAATCCCCGCTTATGCGTATGAAATACTCTTACTGGATCCGTGTTTTCAATTATAACATTTTCTCCGTTAGGTTTTATTGCAGCTTGAATATGATCTAACGTAACATTAAGTTCTGTCTCTGGATCAATACGCTCATACCCTGCAACAGCCACCCGTGTTACGCTATCACAATTAATCACCCCATATTCTAACGCGCTAACAATATCCCGCGTATTCTGTTCATACCCTCTCAATGCATTAATCATTGCTGCATGAAAAATAGCTGTCCGTTGTAACTTTGAATGCTCCGGCTTAAACCTTCTTTCAGCCACATTCCAGATTTTTTCAAACGCAGCATATAACTTATCTGTATTTACTTTTACCCCTTTTCCATCTTCTAATCTATCAATAGCGTAGATATAATAACCGCTCCTTACTATAAATTCTAACATAGACATTTTATCTAAATCTACTTTTCCAACAGGATCATCGTTCATATCTGCAAGAAGCTGTGCATCAAACTTCGCTTTTGCTCGATATAACTCTGGAAGAGAAGTTGGTTCTTTAGGATACCTTTGATTAGAACTTTCTGGAATAAATGGAAGATCAAACTGGGAATGATTTTTACTTTCATCATTTGATTGAACTTGAGGATAATACCTTTCACCTACATCAATTGCTCCAGTTGAAGTAAACACTACCTTCGGCTTTGAAGGCAGCTGTGGAGCATATAAAAAATCTTCAGTTCTTTCTTCTTTATCTGGAAACGCATCCGGATCTTCTGCTTTAATACCAGTTATTTTTTGGTCAACTTCCGCTGCAGTATAATTATGGAATGGTTCTGGATAATTTGTGGATGTTCTTATTGAGAATGAAGAAACATGTTTCTCTAATACGGGTGGATCTGAAGCAGACTTCTCTCTTGTTAGAAAAGCTCCTACAAATGGAAGATGAATTGCGGCAGAGAGAGCTAACGCTTTTCCAAAAGAGCTTTTTTTACGGTTCATTTTCATTAAAAGTTAACCAAAAAGGCTATAAAAGGCTTTCTCTTTGTTATTACTTCTAAGTGACTCTTTTATTCCTTATAAAGCCACAACCTTCTAAAACCCCCCTTTCCTTTAATTAAAGATGAACTGGATCTTAATTCCACTTTTAGTCTTATTAGATCAACTTACTAAACATTTCTTTACAACCCCCAAAGACTTTGGATTCTTTGCAATTACCCCAGTCACAAATACTGGAACACTCTGGGGACTCTTTGCGAACGCTAACCTTCTTTTTATTATTTTAACACTCATTGTTTTAATCAGCCTTTATTTCATTTCAAAAAAAGAATTAACCCTCAAACAAGAACTTAGTTTAGTAACAGCAGGAGCACTAGGAAACCTTATCGATAGAATCTTCTTCGGACACGTCTTTGACTTTCTTAACTTCAAATTCTGGCCCATCTTTAACCTTGCAGATAGCTATTTAGTACTCGGAATTATTTTCATTCTCTTTAAATTAATTAAACAAAGAAAATCTTTAAATAACCCTCAATCAAAATAAGAGGATGGAAGTAACGATCTATACCACACCTACCTGTCCGTATTGTGTTAAAACAAAAGAATTCTTCAAAGAAAAGAATGTTAAGTATAAAGAGATTAACGTCTTACAAGATCAAAAAGCAGGACAAGACATTATTAGTAGATCTGGACAAATAGGCGTCCCCCAAATAGAAATCATCGACAAAGACAAAACAACTATCGTTGTGGGATACGACCGAGCAGCATTAGTAAAAGCATTACAACTCAAATAAATTTAAAATCCTATATATGCAAGAGTAGCATCATCCCTTAATCCCGCACCCTCATAGCGAGCTAAGGACTCCATAAAGATATTCACTACCTCTGCTTCATTCATTCCCCCTTTACTTAATCTTTTACCAATTTCCACTCCAGTTAACCTGTTTTTTAAACACCCATCCGTCACTAATACTACTGCATTTCCTGGAACAATTTCTGTGGAATAAAAATACACATCTCCTTCACTCCCCTTTATCCCCCCGTCTGGAAGATAAGCTATTTGAGCAGGAGGACCAAAATAAATTTTCCCTATCTCAATAACTTCATCCCCTAGAATAACACTTCCCCCACAATCCCCCACCCCAAAAATATGTAATTGAGCACCACTCCTGTACGCAGCTAAAAACGTTGTTGAACCTATTGTCTTTTCTTGAGCAACACGACGTCTTCCTCTTCGCTCAGCTGAAGATCCTTCCTCCCCATATAATCCTGGAATATCCACTAACGGATTGGGTAATTCAGATAACATTTCTCTTACTACAATCTCGTCTAACTCTTCATCGAAATAACGCAACTTTTGAAGAAGACTCGGCACAATAGCATACGCTGCAGACTGACCTGCAAGTGTTTGAGAGACACCATCTGCAACAATCCCTACTTTAATCCCTTCATCTTCATCAAAAAGTATTCCGGCATAGTCTTGACAATCTTTCAAATTCTCTCTTCCTGCTCTCACGAAACATCCATTTTTTCCAAAAGAGACTTCTACTTCCAAATCACTAATCTGCATTCTTTTTGAAGAAATATTCTTTCTTTGACTAGAGGGAATAACAATATGTTCTTTTAATCCGTATAAGCCATCCATACAACTTAGCTATCCAAAAAAGATATAAACCATTCCTTAGAATTATTGTTTCGCTAACTGTTCAATAATCTGCAACCGCCTATCCATATTCTCTAACCGCTGATTAATGAGATCTAATTTGGTTAGAATTAATTGAACATCAGTTGAAGACATTCCATTTTGACTCGGCGGACTAGGCCTATTAAACGAAGTGGTTTCAGGAAACGCAGGCTTAAACTCTTCCTCTTCAAACTTCGGCTGATCAATACCCGGAGATTCATCCTTCACATCAAATGCACTCAGATCGAGATCATCATCCTTCTTTTTTCTAAAAAAATCAAATACACCCATACTCTCCCTTTTAACAAAGAGGTATAAAAACCTTTCCAGCACTAAAATCTAACTTTCTCTTCTCTTAACAGCTCTACTAAAAACCTAACAAAAACCTTTACATTTCCTTTCACTTGAGCTTCTTCTAATGCCTTATAATACTGAATTCTTTTTTTATTTGGAATATTAATCATCGGAAACTTATTTTTATGCAAAATAAAATTCATCAATAACCTTCCAACACGACCATTTCCATCAATAAACGGATGAATCATCTCAAAAACAATATGTATATATGCTGCTATAATAATCGGATGGAGTTTTCTTTTATTCTTCGCATACCAAAACAGAAGATTACGCATTTCCTTTGGAACTTCTTTTGTACTTGCCGGAAGCCAATCTACTCCCCGAATATAGACCTGCATTGTTCGATACCGTCCAACCTGAACACTTAACTCTTCTTTTAATGTATTTTTGACAACCAACCGATGCAATTCTAAAATTAACTTTTTTGAAAGATCTCCTTTAACTTTCAATACATAATCAAATGCTTCCTTATGATTCAGCACTTCATTAATCTCCCTTAATGACTTTGCTGGAACTTGATGTTCAAACAACAATCGCGCTGTTTCCTGCAGTGTTAAGGTATTACCTTCAATATTTGTTGAATCACATGTAAATAAAGAACAAAACGCTTCATATCTATTTTCTTCATTTTCTTTAGGCTGTTTCAAATAATCCTGTTTGATTTTATCTAATTCTTTGATTTCCTCTGCTGTTAACAACGAACTTAATACTTGTAATTCCTGATCTGCTGATTCTTCTTTTTTAGCTAACTGCTCTTTAGACAATTCCTTCCCTAAATATATCCTCTTTTTAATTACTTTATCCTTTACTCTCAGAGACATTGTTCTGTAGTAGTACTTCTTTCCTTTAATCTCTTTCGTCTCCGTGTATACCATACACTTATTACGTCTACACCACTTATAAATCTTTCTCTTATGTAGACGTAAGACCCATTCCAAAATTTTAAATAGCACCGGAATAAGAATTACTTAAAAAAAGATGAAACAAGAAAAAGTTATTCTAACAAAAGAAGAAATAGATACTACATTAAAAGAATTTAAAGGCACTCCCGACGATATTCTTAAAGCACAAAAAAAATTCCTACGCGGTCTCTTTTTGGACGACGATTATAAAAAACAAAAGAAACATATCGTCAAAGAATACACAGACAGACTTCTTAAAAAACCAGTCAACGAATACGAACTTATCTATGATTCACTCTCAGAAGGATTAGAACCCATCTACTACTGGGTCTTAGACTTCATGCGAGATAGCAGTCCTGGAGGATTAGGACTAGACGTCTTCAAAGGACCAGAACAATTCGAAGCATCAGTAACATCCGGATACTTTGGAGAAATCGGACAACGCTTAAGCCTCATGCAGCAAAAAGGAGGAGAATATCTCGGAGCAATTAACCAGGTCATCAAATCAATACTAAACTTACTTTATGACCTCAAAGAATTCGACATCAGAATCGATCTGTATGACAAACTTAAAAACCCAAAAGAAAAACAAGGAGCAGTCTATTCACTCAAAGCAGTCTGGATGGACACCGTAGACACTAAAAAAGGAAGAGGAAGCATTAACTTACTTGCACAGGACTTACAATTCTCAACGCTACGAGACGCTTTTTTCTATATTGAAGATATTAACAAGATAGACAAACTCGATCTTAACGATAGAGTCAAACGACTCCTTAAAATTAAACTAGAAGAATTCGACCATTGGATGAACAAAAGCGAACTAGAAGTACGCAAAAGGTATAATGTTGAACGAGCCTACTTAAAATCACAGATTGGATCCTTAAAACTTTATGCAGGATGGGCAAAACCCTACTTACGCGCAGCACAAAAACTTAAAATGAAAGAATTTAATATTCCAGACATTGTCAACTCCTTTAGTAATATCGAAATTGATATTAGCATTGTAGGAAAAAAAGAAGTCAAACCCGCAAGCATTCATGAATCTTATAGACACGTAAAATTAGATATGGAATACTTCCAAGTGATAGAAACAACCATGAAATTCCGAGGAGTTCCCTCAGCAGTTACTATCCCACAAGGGGGAAGACAGTACGTCCACGGCGGAAGAGCACACATCTACTTCAAAGCCTACGCCTTTGATAAAATCGAATGGAATGCTCTCTCCGCACGAGAATTATACGAAGACATTGCACTTGTTGATGAATTTGTCGGAGAAAGCTT
>JBAZPJ010000012.1:0-16838 GCA_041648255.1 Candidatus Nanoarchaeia archaeon | reverse complement strand
TTCGCATCATGGAGTTGATGGATGAGCTCTCTTTCCGCAAAACTCCCCTTAGCTTTGGCATTTTTCATTTTAACCTCTTTTCAAACTAAGAACTGTCTCGCTTGTTTAAAACACTTTCTGCAAAAGAGCTATAAATAAAAAAATAAAAAATTAAAGATCACGAGGCTGAATCGTAGATCTCTTATTTGCTTTAGATCTTTCGCATGCTTTCTTAATTAACATCTCTACGTTTTTACTTAGAGCATCAGCGAAGTCACCAGCAACATTCATGCCTTTCGCAACTTCCTTAATTTTACTTCTTACTACTAACAGTTCTGACATCCTTACACCTCCATTTGGTTTTAAACGTCTTTTAACCCTGATATGACCTCGTTTAGCTTTTAACCTATATAAAGATTTTGGAGTAATGATCTAGTGAAACTAGATAAGCTTCATCAACCGGACACCTGTAGAACTATACATAGAAAATAATTTAGTTGTATATTTACAATTTGTAGGATTTACATATGCAGGAGACCTTACTCTTACCGTCGATGTATACGAGTCTCTTACTAATGCATATCTTCGGATATACTGTTGTGAAGTTAATGTTTCCTCTGTCTTACTTTTTGGCACTGGATATCCAAAATCACTTAATTGTGTTAAGGAAGAGTTCATTACTACAAAATCATGTATTCCTTTTCCCTTTTTTGAATCAGTTTCTAATAACATCATTTTAGCAGCAGTTATTTTATTTCCCACTAAGACTTGATTAGGGCCACTTAGATAATCAGCAAGCCATTCTGATTCTTTCTCTATTTCCTTCATTCCTCTTTTTACTTCTCTTTGCCACCATCTACTTTTTTCTTTCACTTCAATTAGGTGGGGCTGAAGAATTTGATACCATATTCCGCTAGGAACCATTCTATATCCTAATTCTCTAACCATCCTTCTTGCTTCTTTCCATTCGCTAAACCCCATGTGACCGTCCTTGGTTGAAGAAAAAGTAATACTTCTTTGTGTAGCGAGCTCTCTTAATTTTCTCTCACTTTTTAAAAAACGTTTTCCAATCATTACTCCTTGGCAATCTTCCAAATTTCCATATCCTGACTCTAATAAAAAATGTCGATACTCCCACGTTGTACGTTCTAAGATCGTCTCTTTTGGAAAAAAATAAAATTCTGAATCTGGAAGGGAGTAAGGGACACTGAACGTTCTTTTCTCCTCTTCGGATATAATTTCTCTTTCTAATTCTTCATAATAATCTCTGTATCTACCTTGGTAAGTCCTTATTTCCTCAGCTCTTTTATTCTTTGATTCTTCTTCTGCTTGATGTGCGATTTCCTCTAACCCTTTAAGTCTCTCCCGTTCAACTTCCTTTAATTCGCTTGCAATTTCTCTAAATCGCTTCAATCTATTTGTGCTTACAATTGATATTTCTTCCTTTTTAGGGTGTTTTAGATCTCTTATCAATCCTTTAAACTTAATTTTTAAATCCATACTTCTTCAATTACTGATCAATCCTAAATTCTTATAAAACCTCCTTTTATCATCTCTTGTCAGTACTAGCATAATCTTTAAAAGGCTCTTTTGCCCAGAAGAAACTAACTAAACAACACTCTTGGAGGTGTCAATAATATGTCAAGCGTTATGCAAAAAGTAGGCAGCTGGTCCTTTATTGTAGGATTTCTCATTGCCCTTGTCTTAGGAGCAATCGGGTTAACAACGCCAACAGTCGTCTATGCACTCTTAGTGCTCGGACTCGTCGTAGGAATCTTAAACATTAGCGACAAAGAAATCGTACCGTTCTTAGTTGCAACAGTAGCTTTAATTGTAGCAGGAAGTGCAGCGGGATCAATCAGTCAAATCCCCCCTTCAATTAGCAACATCTTGGTAAACATCACCATCTTCGTTGTACCTGCAGCAGTTATCGGTTCAGTAAAAGCAATTTACGCTTTAGCTTCCTCCCGCTAAGAGGAGCTTTTTTTTCTTTTTTTTAATTAAGACTGAAAATCTCTTTAACAAACTCTTATAAATTACACCCCTCCATCCTTTCTATGGAAGCATTAGTTACCTGTGTAGCAGGATTAGAACAAGTCACCCTCGCAGAATTAGAAAGTCAATTAAACAAGAAAGGAACAATCGTTCAACCAGGATTTATCACCTTTTCTGCTACCAAAGAAGAATTAGCAACCTTCACCTATTACTCAAGAAGCATTCTTAGTGCTTTAGCATTAATTAACCACTTCGCTTTTACTGATTATGAAGAATTAAAAAACAAATTAACTTCTTTGACCTATTCGGATTTACAATCTCCCTTTGCAGTCAGATGCGAACGAGAAGGAGAACACGCCTTTACCTCTCAAGAAGTAGAAAAACATGTTGGAGCACATATTCACGATACTCTTAATTTAGAAGTAAATTTAGAACAACCTGCTTCAGTAGTACTTATTCATATTAAAGATCTTTATTGCTTTGCTGGACTAGACTATGCAGGATACAAATTAAGCAAACGAGAATACAGAGTCAAAACACACCCTCACTCTCTGAATCCAGTTCTTGCTTTTGATTTACTCAGCATTGCAGGATGGAAACCTAACGAAACACTCCTCGATCCCTTTTCAAAATCAGGAGAAATCATTATCGAAGCAGCATTATCCACACAAGAAGCCCCAAGCGCATTTCATTATGAAGAACAATTACTCTGCTCTAAATTCTTAAAACTCCCTGAACCCAAAATTAAAGAAAAAAAATTAGATATCCATTCAATCGATAACCTCCACATCAATGTACGAAACGCAGAAGTCAACGCAAAACTAGCAAACGCAGCAAAAGACATCCAATTCAGCAGAATGGACTTAGAATGGCTTGATACCAAATTTGAAAAAAATAGCATTGATAAGATTATCACCGTCCCGCCCTCACCCTCTAAGATTGTTACAGAAAAAGACGCACATAAAATCACTAAAGAACTCTTCTATCAAGCAGCATTCATCCTTACTGCTAAAGGAACACTTACCCTCTTAACAAAAAAACCATCAGCCTATAAAGAAGCCAGTGAACAACACGGTTTTCATGTAGATCATGAAGTTACATTTGACTATGGCAACGACATTTATTTCATCCTCACCTTTGTAAAAAACATATAGTCTTTTATTACTCTATGCAGAGCCTTCTTATACTAAATTCACTTCTCTTCTTTTATGAAAACCGACACACCACAACGCATTACAGTCAGAGGCTCAACTTTAAGTCTTGGCAATCAAGAACTCATCGCCTGCCCCTACAGAGAACCACTTCTTTTTCTTCATGAAACAGAATTAGGTTCTGAACATGTAACACCGCTTATCCAGCCGGTTGACAAATTCCTTCAACTTCCCGGGATTTATGAACGCTTCTTAGGCATGATGAAAGCTACAGCGGAATATTACACACTTGGTCCTATGCACACTGAACGAACTGGGAAAAAACTTCTTACTGTTATCCCCGTGCAGCCGTACGTAGAGATCACTACAGATATTCGAACTTACGGAAAACCCCTCCTCGTTGCCTCTAGCGAAGAAGTGGATTCGGTTCTTGTTTCTTCACTAGGAAAGATAATCGGTTTAGAGGCACTCTTAAGAAAGAAAAGTCATAAAGTAGACCGCCTTCAAAAAGGAGAACCCTATTTCCACGGTTCTAAAACATTCTATGCGGTACAACTCTATGCACCTTCTTCTGAACTCTACCAAAAATCAGCATAATCTTTTTTATTTTTTTATAGATTATACTCTGCTCTTTAGAAAAGTGGCTCAAAACTTGCTTACGACTTAAGAAAAACTTTATAAGCCTCTTCTGGGATCAACATCTCTATGTCTACAGAAGATATGCTCATTAAACAACGTTTAGAGAAGCTTGAACTCTTTAGAGAACAAGGCATTAATCCTTATCCCCATTTCTATAAGAAAAAAGATACAACTAGCGCACTCAAAGAACGTTATTCTTATTTAGAAAAAGAAGCAAAAGCAGAAGGAACATTCAGCATTGCAGGAAGAATTCTTACGTTGCGAAAAATGGGAAAAGCAAGTTTTGGAAACATCCAAGACCAAACTGGAACAATGCAATTTTATATCCGCGAAGATGAAGTAGGAAATGAACTTTATTCCCTTTTTGATAAATTAGATTTAGGAGATATTATTGGAATTAAAGGAAACATCTTTAGGACTAAAACTGGAGAAATCACTATCCGTATTAACAAATTACAATTACTTTCTAAATCACTAAGGCCTCTCCCAGAAAAATGGCATGGATTAACAAATACAGAAGCACGCTACAGACAACGCTATATTGATTTAATTGTCAACCCCGGCGTAAAAGAATTATTCGTTAAACGAACAAAAGCAATCCAAACTATTAGACAATTCCTTGATAAAAAAGGATTCTTAGAAGTAGAAACACCGTTATTACAACCTACTTATGGCGGGGCTTCAGCCAAACCTTTCAAAACACACTTGAATGCACTGAACATGGAAGTATTCCTCTCTATTTCGCCAGAACTTTACTTAAAACGACTTATTGTCGGAGGATTTGAACGAGTCTATACCATTTGTAAAAACTTTAGAAATGAAGATATTGACACCACCCACAATCCAGAATTTACCATGCTTGAATTCTATTACGCTTATGAAAATTATAAAACCTTAATGAACATGACAGAACAACTCATTCCCAAACTTGTTCACATTATTGCAGGAACTGATCACGTGGTCTTAGGCGGAGAAACAATTAATTTCAAACCTCCTTTCAAGAAAATTAAATTTAGAGACTTCATCTTAGAACAAACAGGGATAGATATTGATAAAACTAAAGGCTTCGAGTCACTTAAACAAGCAATCTTAGAAAAAAATATTCCTCACGTCAATGTTTCCGAAGCAACACACTACGGCGCATTAATGGATGAACTGTACAAACGCGTATGCAGACCGAAACTCATTCAACCCACCTTCTTAACCCACTATCCTGTAGAAATGATCGCATTAGCTAAAAGAAATGAAAAAGATCCAACCAAGATTAATAGCTTTCAATTACTCGTCAACGGCGCAGAACTTGTGAAAGCCTATGATGAATTAAACGACCCACTTGATCAAAAATCAAGACTAGAAGAACAACAAGCACTCTTAACAAAAGGAGATCGAGAAGCAATGCCCTTTGACCAAGATTTTATCACCGCACTAGAAGTAGGAATGCCTCCAACCGCAGGATATGGCTTGGGTGTAGATAGACTTATTATGCTCTTAACTGCCTCAGAGTCAATCAAAGAAGTCATACTCTTTCCTTTCATGAAACAAGAAGAACAACAACCTTGAATATCTATTTTCAATCTGCTCAAACTTTATAATTTCTCTCGAATCACGTTTTTTTAACCCCTTATTAACAAAAGCTTATAAGCTTCTTCCTTAATTTAATTCTATGCCTAACCAAATAGATTTTAAAAATGAACATTCAAACTCATTAGATCTTTTTCATAGATTAGCACGTATTCATTCTCATCACTTACAACAACTGTTACCTGCCATTGACATTTATTCTCCCCAACCATCTAAATTTACTTACGGCCAAGCAGTTTTTGAGTTTGAAATGGATAAACATCTTAATCATACGAGTTCCCCAGTTCTACCCTCTCTTCCTCTCGCAATGGCTTCTCATCCGTTGCAATTACCAACTGATTCTTTTGCAGTAGGATTACTCTCACAAAACCATTTTGAATTAATTAATCGTGCAAATAAAGACTATCCTACTGACCTAGCTCTTCGCCAAACTAAACTAAAGAATGAACCATTAAATCTATCATCCCCCTTTCCAATGCACTCTCACAACTTTAAACCTTCTTCGCCAAATAAATAGAATTAGACACATCAAGCATCTTTACTTTTACTCTATCACCAATTCTTGCCTGAGAATTAACCAACGTAATTGCTCTATTCTTTGCTGCAGCAAGGACTTCTCCATTAATCCATCCCTTTGCCCTTACTTCAACAATGGTTATATCTCCTTTTTGAAAGATAAGGGGAATCTTCTTTGTTCTATACACTTTGAAATCTCTTGGACCGTACTTTAACTTCATATCAAATTCCTTTTCCCAAATCTCTAATTGTTTGTAAAACTTATACCAATTCTGCACTTTTACCTTCTTTTCCTTCCTGGAATATTTATATAATTCATATTTCTGGATTGCAATTTTACACTTAATCTCCTTAGCAAATTGAATCAACTTCACCATTTCCTTTTCATTCACACCGGGAAGTAATACGGGTGTAAGGTTTAATTCGATACTTGTTTTTACAATTACCCTCGCGACTTCTTCCACCTTCTTTAAATCATAATACTTAGAACCCATTAATTGTTTCGCTAATTCCTCATCAACAGCATGAATGGACAAATTGATTCTGTTTAAACCGGCCTTTTCCAAATCTTTAATCTTCTTTTCATCAAGTAATGACCCGTTGGTCTGCATAGAAATAAATCTTATCTCTTTTATTTTTTTTAATTCTGTAACTAATTTAATTAACTCTGGATAGGCAGTTGGCTCACCTGCACTATCAATATTAATCTCTATATCTTCGCACTCTTTCAATCTCACTACTTCCTTTACCCAATCTAAAAGATAATCAACTTCAACTTCATAATTGGCAGGATGAATCTCTGGGCCAGCTGCAGTAGAACAAAACGTACACGCTAGATTACACACTGTGGTAGCTCTTACCTGCAATAGATTAGAACCACGATCAATAATTCCAAAGGCGATATGACCCACAAGCGGAATGCCTGTTTCTCTTGTAATTTTAATTAATTCCATACGAACCTTAAAAGAAGAACTTTAATAAAACTATAGTTTACCTGTTCTACATACCTTCTCACTTTCGATGTACAATCTACGAACTTTTCTAGAAACCATTTTTGCAAATGTAAATAATCTTTCTCTTTCCGCTTCTTCTTTCTTACCTTTCGTTACTATTCGTGCTAGCTCATCTGTTAATCCTCCTATCTTTGAATTCTCTCCATACGTCCATTCCTTAATCGAACAAGCTTTATTTTTTGAACCATCCGCCACTTCCCATTCGTTTGTTTTTTTATTTACTCTTTCTTCACTTTCTCCTAACTTTGTAGCAATTTGTACCATACTTAAAACTGCTTTCTTGAGAGGCGTAAATTCTTCTTCATCTTCTATCTTCGGTTTAGGCTTCGCTTCAACGCTTACGGACTGGGATAATCCTAATGCAATGAGAAAACTTGCAAGCGCTCTTTTAATTATTCCCATTCTTTTCTTAAGAAAATTCTCCTTAATAAAACTATAGTTTTGGCTCCAAACTGTTAGCGCTGCAGGATAACTATTTTCTCCAATCACGAAAATCTTATAAGCTTAGTCAAAAGACCGAAGCTCATGCTCGGTATCATCAGCGGAAAAACAAGTACTAACGAATTTGTCTTCCATACAACTACTTCTATTCCTCAAAAGTTTCAATACCTCAAAATAAGACATAAAGAAGGATATGACGTTCTTGCTCAAATTATAGAATTAGAAACACAGAAAGACACTACCCGCGCAAGCTGCCTTGTTTTAGGATATAGAAATGAACAAGGTGTCTTAAAAATGCTTAGAACTCCGCCAGAACCAGACACAGAAGTCCATGAAGCAGAAGACGCTTTTGTTGCCAAAGTCTTAGGATTAGGACAAGATAAAAATGGAGCATATATTGGAGTATTGGAAGGAAGGGATAAAATAAAAGTTTCTTTAGATTTAAATAAACTCATTACAAAACACCTTGTTATCCTTGCAAAAAGCGGATCAGGAAAATCTTACGCCCTTTCCTGCATCCTCGAAGAAATCTTAGAACGAGGAATACCCCTCTTGATCATTGACCCTCACGGAGAATACTCCAGCCTCAAATACCCTAATGAACAAAAAGAAAACTACGAAAGATTTGGAATAAAACCCAAAGGATATTCAAAACAAATTAAAGAATACAGCGTTGACGTGCAAAAAAATCCAGAAAGCCAACAACTTAAATTAAGCGCACAGAATCTAACCGCTTCAGAGTTACTCAACCTGTTACCCGCAAAGTTATCCAGTACTCAAATAGGATTACTCTATTCAGCATTAATGGACTTAGGAAAAGAAGCAAACTTCGAACAATTAATGATCAACTTACAACTAGAAGAACATCCCGCAAAATGGACACTTATCACTATTATTGATTATTTAAAAAAATTAAATATCTTTTCTCCACAACCAACAACACCCCAAGAACTCATTCAACCAGGTATGTGCTCTATCATTAATTTAAGGGGCGTTCCCCCAGAATTACAAGAAATTATTGTCTATAAAGTTCTTTCCGACCTTTTTACTGCAAGAAAAAATTTAGAAACACCACCCTTCTTCTTAGTCCTGGAGGAAGCACATAATTTTTGTTTAACTGGTGATGTGAATGTTCTTACTTCACAAGGAGATAAACCCCTCTCTGAAGTTAGCAATAAAGATATCGTCGCTACCTTCAATTTTGAAAATAACTCTTTAGAATACCAACCTGTCATTAAAACCACCTCTTCCAGAAAAGAAAAAGTTTATCAAATTATCACTGAGTTTGAAAATGTAATCAGAGCGACTAAAGATCATCCCTTCTTTACACGCAAGGGATTTAATTATACCTCTGGACTAGATCACATTGCTATCCCTCTTGATTCGATTTATTCTAAGAAAAGAGATTTGGTTATTGCGCGTTTGATGGGTCATATCTCTGGAGATGGTTGGATGGCTAACAGCGGTTGTGTCGGGTTTTCTGGAATTAAAGAAGATTTAATAAAAATAAAGAAAGATCTTGAATACCTCGGGTTTAAATCATCCCAGATTCATCAATCTAAAAATACTTCAACAATTAATTCTTTAGACTATGGGGAACTTAAGGTTGCTGGTGAAGGCTATTCCTTTACTTCTTCGAGAAAATGTTTTTATTTCTTTAAAAATTTAGGTCTTCCTGTTGGAAGAAGGGTTCTTCAAGCTTATTCTCTGCCGAATTTCATACTGAACGGATCTAAAGAGGTTATAGCAGAGTTTCTTGCTGCACTAATGGGGAGCGATGGCTATAAACTTCGAATTAAAAATAAGAATCCGGACGTTATTCGTCTTAGTTTTTCTAAACTCACTTCATTGGAGAAAAATGGTTGTGAATTAGCTAAACAGATGGTCTTTCTTTTTAGATCCTTGGGAATAAGATCTTCTTTTTGGACAAGATCTGGAAATAAAAGAAAAGACGGACTGACCACAATAAAGTTTATCATTGATGTTGCTAATGATAATAGAAATTTCTTTAGGTTTGTTTCCCTCGTTGGATATAGATATCACGGTCAAAAAGAAAAAACTAATAAAAAAACTCTTTATTATTATCGCCATAAACATATTTTACTTGGAGATATGGAAGCCCTTCGAAAAAAGGTAATTCAAACTAGGGCTGAGACGGGATGGGGTAAGGTAAGACTCGCTAGAAGATTTAACTTAAGACCGAGCTTGATTAAAACATGGATTTATGACTTTAAATCCCATTCTCGAACTAAAAAAGCGGGTCTTGGTTGGAATTTCCCCAGCTTTCAAAAATGGTGTTCTAAATATACGAATGATTCTTTTATCTTCGACCCTGTTTTTAAAATCCTTCCCTTGGGTGAAAAAACAGTTTATAACTTCTCAGTTAAAAATCAAAACTTTATTGCAAATGGCGCTTTAGTCCATAACTGTCCAGAACGATCTTTTGGAGAAGTTAAAAGCTCAAGCATTATCAGACAAATCGCAGCAGAAGGAAGAAAGTTTGGTGTAGGATTGGGACTTGTCAGCCAGCGCGTAGCAAAACTAGACAAGAGTGTTATTTCACAAGCAAGCACTCAAATTATTTTAAAATTAACTAATCCTGGAGATTTGAAAGCAGTCAGTAACTCAGTTGAGGGAATCACACTCGAAACAGAACGAGAAATCAGAAACTTATCTATCGGAACCGCGTTAGTTGTAGGCGTTGTTGATATGCCCCTCTTTGTAGAAATACGACCACGAAAAACAAAACATGGGGGAGAAGCAGTTAACATCCTAGAAACGTTTGCAGCAGAATATGGGGGAAATGACTCTCGAGAAGTCTTAAATTTAATCATTCCAAAAGACGTAGCTAAAAAAGGAAAAATAGTTCTCTTCCCTAGTTTACTTTTAACCTGCAAACAAAAAGGATTACAATTTAATATTTTAATTAATCTCGCAAACGCACATTTAATTAAAGACTTAGAAAAAGGAACAGGGGAACAACTCTATGGACTAGAGAAGTTATCTGATAAGGAAAAGAAAATACTCGACTTAGTAAAGAATACGGGAACAGAATTTACAACAGCACATTTATTCTCCACTTCAGGCATGCAATTCTCAGAGATTCATGATCTTGTAAACGCCATCCTTAAGAAAGGATACTTTGAAAAAATTGGAAGTAATTATAAACTAAGCAAAATCTTAACTGCCTACATGAACCTCTCTTCCTTTAAATGCAATGAGAAAAACGAATTCAAAAAAATAGACTACACAGAAATAAAAGAAAGCAAAGTCAATAAACAAGACGTTCAAGATTTATTAAAAAGCTTTTTAGAAATACAAGGTGTCAAAGATTGTTATTTAGTAAATTATGAATAATTATTGCACCATGACTTCTAATTTTGGCTGAAGAATAGGTAAGCGAGAAAATATCTTTAATGGATTAGCAGTTAATACAAGACTGCATAAATTTAATACCTCTGGATTTCCTTCATAACTAATTTCAAAAGGAAACTGATATTTACATTCTGCTTTCAAACATTCAGGTAACTGAAATGTTAGTTCATATTTTTCACATGTTCCCATATCAATTAAATTACTTCATAAAAATTATAAAGGCTTTGCTTTCTGATATTTAGGATAAATTCCAGGATCCATAAAAATCTTCCTCGGAGCAACAGCCAACCCCTTCTCTTCAGAAATCATCTTTTCAGACATTAACCTTGCCACACCCATTCCGATTAGTTCTTCTTTTAATGTGTAGATTCCTACTAATTGATCCACATTAATTCCGGTTGTTACTTTTACAACACCTGGAAGATTCAAACTCGCACCATGACACAGAGAATCAACCGCACTATCGCTCACATAGACTTTTCCTAAATGGCTGGCTGCAAACTCAACGGGCCTTAAACATTTTCTTAATAACGAATCATCTTTCTTTTCCCGATATAAGAAAAACGCGTCCTGCAAATCATGCAATGAACACCAGTCTTTATCCGTGAATGGACCTGCTTTTGCTCTCACTAGTTCAGCCATATGCGCACCAATCTTCAGATGCTTTCCAAAATCATGCACAAACTTTCTTACATACGTTCCACCCTGACAACCCATTGTAAATAAAATATCCTGCCCATTAATATCTAGAATATCTAAATAATAAATCTCTCTTTGTCTTTTTTGCCTCTTTACTGCAGATCGAACAGGGGGAAGCTGCGTAATCTTTCCAACAAATGTTTTCAATTCTTTTTCAATAATTTTTTGATCAACGGGCTTGTGCAAATGCATGATGCACACATATTCCTTTCCGCCTTTAAGCAATAATTCTAAGACTCGGGTTGCTCTGCCGATGGCTATAGGAAGAACGCCAGTCACTTTGGGATTTCACTCTACTTTTTTTAGTAAACTAGTGTCCCGCCATGTCCAACTTTCTCTACTTTTAGAATCTGCTTTACAAAATCCGCAACTTGATGGCTTGTAGGACCCTCAGGCTTATTCAAACAGATCACTGAAGAATTTAACAATTCTTCCACTGTTCTCTCCTGTGGCCTTTTTCCATAAGCTGGATTTGTCGATTCTTCCTTTTTAATAAGAATCTTTCTTTCTTCTTTTTCAAACGGCAAAAGATTGTTCATTTCTTTTAAGGTCCTCCTCAAATTGTTTAATTGTATCTTCATACACTTTATATTCCTTTCCTGAAGCTTCTAACTGCCTTTCTAGTTCTCTAATCGATTTCAGAAATTCCTCACCCTCTAAATTCGTTATTATCCTCTTTTCATTATCCATTGTGATAAACGATTTATATCTTCTTTTATTTAGAATTTCGTTGACGGAGTCTTTCCGATGATCTAGCTTTCTTGCAAGTTCACGCTTTTTTAGTTTTTCTCCCTCAATCGCACTTAAATATTTCTTCAGTGTTTTGGTATAACGATGTCCTAAAAAACCTTTTATCAAAACATATTTCCTTTCTATATTCTTATCGAATGGAGTTAATCCTGCATCTAAAAACTGTTTAATAAAGAAATACTTCTCTTCCCAACTTCCCCCACAAAATCGACTGTTCTGTTCAATTCTGATATTGTTTAGTCCAGAGTTAGTTAATAGTCGCTTAAACATTTCCTTTTCTTTTTGGCTAAAAGAAATTGTTATCTTATGCAACCCTCCCTTATCAATTTGTGCACCTCCTTCTGCAGCAAGAATTCCATTTAAAGCGACTAAATTTCGTACTTTTGAATCCAATTCTATTTCTTTCATAATATACCGGAACAGTGTTGCAATCAGGGTATTGTCGAGAATGCTTCTAAGATCACCGTAATCTTTTGTATTAAACTTACTTAGCTTTCCAGTTTCGTAAAATTTCTCTTTCTCTATACCTATTCTTTCGGCCCAGAATTTCTTCGAATTTTGGAAGACCCCTAAATGGAAATGATGCTTGAGAAGAAGGATATTCTCTTGCAATACCTGAATCCTTACTTGGATTCTTTACATATGCCATGATATTAGTCATTTTTTAATTCCCCCCCGCATCAGGAATTTCAGAAACTACCTCAACGGGGAATGTAACTTGAGTATTTCCTCCTTGATCATCTAAAAAAACAAGCGCTCCAGTGTAAACACCAACTGCATCTGCAAGTACATTCGTAAACACACCATTCGGACTTCTTCTAGACCAGAGTGAATTCTGATTATCTACTTCAAGACCGATCCCAGCCGGAATTACATTTCTTCCACAATTCAATCGTGTTGGAGTTCCAGCAGGTCCATAATTTGGAGCAAAAGGAGTTAGCGTACCACACTCAGCAGGAATAGGCTGATTTCGTATGAGAACCATGCAATATGTTTGATTTACTAATAACTGCAATGGATACATTACTACCGTAGGCGCACAACTTCCACTATCATTCACTTCAATAATTGCATCAGGATTTGTTGCATCTCTTACTACTGCGTCCAGGGATACACCACTATCATACACATCTAGTCTTTCTCCCACATCATCAATCACTGCATCTGCATATTGACTATCGATTGGACCGCTTTCAGGGATACCTGCCTCAGCACTAAATCCATAATCTTGTATTCCTGCATCTACGCCTGTTTCAGATTCACTTGCATCTCCTCTTAGCATTCCATCCTCTTTGTCTATGAATTTCCCATAGTCTTTGCTAACACTGGGAATAGGCGGCTCAAAGATACAACTAGTTAATACAACTAAGCCCGCCGAGGCTATTCTTTTTATTCTTGTTCCATTGATAATTTGTTCGAGCATTTTTAATTAAAAAAAGATAGATCTAAATGTTTTTAAGGCTTTCCGATGTAACTACTTCTTAGAAACAATTTATTTATTGAACAGTGCTTTTACTTCTTTAGGCGGATGATAGCTTGAAAGAATATCTGACAACTCTTGCGAAATACTCCCCCCTTTAAGCGCAGCATTTAATCCGTCTCTTAGAGCACTATAATAAACATACAAACCCGTTCTATCCTCTAAAGGGACAGGCTCCATCTTTAGCGTAATATCAAACCAACCCGTTCTCTCTACTATCCAATTAGGTGAATGACCGCTTCCAATTTCGCTTACTCTCCCCTCAGCAATTTTATACCATTCTATTACCTGAGCTCTAGGATTGTTATTCATTAAAACAAGAAATAAGAGAACCTTTTTAAAACTCTCTATTGTACTTATTTATTAGAAATAACTTTTTTATGGTTTAGGACTATGACTCTCTTTCTTCCCAGAATCATGCACAATCTGATCAGTTCTCTCATTCTTTTGTTTCTCTTCAACAGTCGCTCTCTTCTCAGGCTCGCCAGGAACTTTCTTATGACCGGTATGTTCTTTCTTTTCTTCATTCATCCGTTCTTTTTCTAATTCTTTTCGCGTTTCAGGAGTCTCTTTAACTGTAATCTTTTCCTCTTTCTTTTTTAATAATTTATCTTTGAGACTTTCTTTAGTAACAAGTTTATCTTTACTTGGAAATGGATACTCAACAAGCTCAACAGTAGCAATACCCTCTTCGATCTTTGCTTTTACTTTCACTCTGGATGGAGGATGCTTTCCGCCCTGACTCCATAATAATAAATTCAATTCTTTCCCAATCTTAATCTGATCAGTCTTCATATGGCGAACCATATATGCACGAACAGCAGAAACAGCTCTCTTCGTTCTCTGATACTTCGGAGCTTTCAGGAATTCTTTCCTTAACGGAATTGTGAATAGTTTTTCTATCGCCATTGTTATACTCTTGTTTTAGTACGTCTCCAACTTCTCTTAATCTTTGTGTAACGACTAGGATGAATTCTCTTTAATCCCCTATTAGCCTTAGGAATAATCCACAACGGAGCCCACTTAGTCTGCCTTCCTTTCTTTGCTAAACGCAACTTCTTTGCTCGTGGTTTATTCCTTGCCATTGTTATATTCTTCGAATCTTTGTTTCCCGCTTTTTTTCATCTAAATGGATTAACAGACTTTTGAAGTCCACATCTGACAGTTTTTCTTTGATCTGCCCTGCATGAGCAAGCTGCACAATCACCGCAGCAATCTGCACCGCACGCTCTGGAAAAGCAGCCTTCAATGATCCATACCGAGATATTGCCTCAGCAGATAACCATTGCTTCGCACCAGCCTCAATTGCTTGAACCTGCTGCTGCACTTTTGCTTTTTCTTCGTCAGTCATCGTACCGCGCACTTATCAACTAAAGACTGCCCTTTAGCTGTAACTACACGACCTTTATGCACTTTATCCTTTTGAAACTCTACAAGACCTGCCTTTTCACATTGCTGTAAAATAGTTCTTAAGATCTTTCCAGACCCTTTGTAAAACTTCTCAGGACTATGACCGCGATTCTTTTTTGAACCATACTTCATTCTTAACTTTTCAACACCAATAGGACCTTTTAGATATACTGTTCTTAAAATAGAAGCAGCTCTCATAAAATACCAATCTAATGCTACAGGAGGACGCTCTTTCGCAGGACCAGTCTTCACGAACTTCGCCCACTCAGGTTCTTGTAAATGACCTTTAAGTGCTTCAGCTATCTTCTCAATTGACTTCTGGGTGTCTGCATCGTATATTGTGACCATTGTGCCTTTTTGGTTCCTTGCGGAACAAGTGAGATCTTACATCTCTATGTAAAAGTAGGGATGGGATGAGTGAGAACTTTAAAAAGCCTTCGGTCAAGAACTCTTTCTGGAACTAATGAACCAACCTATGATTCCACCAATAATAAAACCTGTCAAACCAATTATAAGAAGTTGAACTTCATTAATTCCATCTAATACTCTTGGCAAGAAAATAAATGCTAGCGCCATCAAAATAAAGCAGACGACTGCACCAGCTAATGCTGAGATGATTATGGTTAGAATTGTTCTGCTTTCCATTCCTCTTTTTTTGATTAAGACTGTTAAAAAAGGTTTGGATTATCTTTTTGCTTCACGAAAACATTCCATTCTCCAACCTGCATTGGATTGACTTGCTTTTGAATACACTCCAACACTTTCTGGAAAGACTTCAATTAATCTCTCTCCAATTTTCCTTATTCGATCCGTAACAGGATCCCTTACCAATCTCTCTCCTTCATCTTGATTATATGCTTCTACAACTACTGCTTCAAACGCTTCAACAGGAATATCCTCTAAACTTACTACCTGATAATCCCATCTATCTCTGCCCCAGCCTAAGGAGCCATCATCTTCTCTAATTCCCATTTTTTTTTAAATACTCTTTAAATTCGGGACTACTATGAGACACATTATACTCCATGAACTGACTTGCATATTCTTTCACCCAAGCATCCTTTAACGCAATCGTTGCATCTGTAAGTCCATTATCTCTCAACATTCGTTCATATCTTTTTAATCCTTTAAGCTCAATCTTTCCATTCCACTCAAAATATACCAGCGCTGGATCTGCCACCCCGCCAAATGAAGATAACCTTCCTGTTTTCCGGGTGGACTGTAATCCTTTAAGCGCAATATCTTCTAAATCTTTTATTCTTATCCAGGTGTGATGTAAAAGCGTCATTTTCCTTCACTATAGAAATTATCAAAAAACTTATAAGACTATTTTAATACAAGAATTTTTCTTCTGCAAATCAGCTTTTAATTTCCAATTCTGGATAAACTGCTTGAATGTCTTCAAAATCTTTATCTTTTGTTACAACTGCACATTTTCTATTCAAACACATAGCTGCAATAAGAATATCAATTGCTCCGCCTGGAGTTCCTTTTTCTCTTAATTCCCATGCAATTTCTATCGCCTTTGTATAATCCATTCCTTCCGGAATTATTATTTCAAAATTCTTTCTCCCTGAAGGAGGATGTTCAATTATTGTAAAAATACTAATTGCTCCTTCTTTTCGACCAATAGCTATGCTTGTGTCAAGTATTTCTTTCGCTTCCATCCTTTTTCCCTTACCTTTTCATAAAATTTCGGATCATCTTTACTTTTTTCAATTCCTTCTCTTATCTTCACTGGAAGAAGTTGCAACAATTCTTTACTTGTTATTGTCTTCTTTAAATGGAGTGTTTTTTCCACTATACTCT
>JBAZPJ010000011.1:0-16905 GCA_041648255.1 Candidatus Nanoarchaeia archaeon | reverse complement strand
TATATCTTATTCCAAAGTTAGGAGAGATTGGGAGTGAAGTGTCGCAAGGATTATCTGCGTCTATTGGTGATCCGACAAGTGGTGGTGCAAAAGCGGATTTAGGGATTGTGTTCACATTGACAATTGTTGTGCAGGGATTGTTTGCAGGGTTAATGCTTGGAAAATTCTCCGAGGGAAGGTTTTTAGCTGGGTTAAAGCATTCTGTGATTATGGTGATTGGTGGATATCTTTTATTGGCAACATTAAGTGGATTATTCGCTCCAAGTGATGCTCCTGTTGCTGCAACATCTACTGCAGCTGTTTCTGTATTCTTCTTGATCAAAAGGAAGTGGCTCCAGTGAATAAGAAAGGGATTGGGGGGGAGATTGATTGGATTCTTGCGTTAGGAATGTTTTTAATGTATCTTGCGGTAGTGTTAATATTCTTCAAACCAGGTGTACGTGCCATTGTGAAATCTGATACGTTGCTAGATCTTGTGCAGACAAGTATTGAAAAAGATTTAACGTGGATGATTGTGAAGCAGCCGATGTTTACTGAGCCGACGGTATTCCGGGGTCAAGGGAATGTACTGACGAATTCTGATGCGTTGACAGGGAATGCGGCTGTGTTTGAATTGATTGGTGATTGTGACGAAAGTCGTACGAGCGCGTGTAATCAAAATTTTCCGATCACGTCAGGTTTTCCCCCGAATGTGAATGTGGGTCAGCGGTTGTGGTTTTTTCAGGTGACAACTTCTTCAGAATCAGCGAATATTGTGAATGAGCAATCAGAAGATCAAGAAGCGAGAGAAGATCCAAATAACGCGGGCAGTAATTCTGGTGGAAGTGAACAGGGAGAAGTTGCTCAGAATGAAGTGAGGGAGACGCATAACAGGGGGCGTAGTGGAACAGGTTCAGGGGCGAATGCTGATTCTGGCGAACGAAAATTAAGATATCGTCTTGAGAGTATTTCTAGAAATCCGATTTTGCAATTAAGAACTGGTTTTGGAACAAATAATCCTCCTGTTGCTAAGAGAAAGTATTTGATTGTGTATAGTGATCGTGATCTGGGTAGAAGAGTGGGAAATGAACTTCCTGCAAGGTTAAACCCGCGGCAAACAGGTAGTACAAATAAAGCGTGTATGATTTCTAGTCCAGCGTATAAGTGTGATCCTGCAGATCTAGCGAGAAGGCAGGATTATCCGAGTAATTGTCCTCCACTTCATGCTTCAATGGCTGAGTGTCATTTAAAGTATAGTTTAGGCGTTCCTGAACGTTTAGAAGGAATTAATATTGCTGATTTTGTTAATTTAAATAATTGGGCGTGTAGACTTGATGCGAATGGAAATGTAGTAAATTTAGAAAAGTTAACGACAAATCCTACTCCTGCCCAGCGCACAGGTCGGGTTATTGGTTATCCCTGTGTGAAGAAAGTGTTTGGGTTTCCAGATATTAAGGAGTTTAAACTTAAATTAATAATAACAAATCCCGATGGTAATCAAATTGAAAAGAATTTCCCGATCACAGATCCTCCATTAGATTCATTAGTTGAAGTGCGTCAGTTTAATACGTTTTTATTGACTGAGGAGGCTGTTCGTGTTCCTGCAACAGTATCGATTTTAGTATGGTAAACAAAAAGGGATTCATTAGAATTTTGGAAGCTGCGATTGCGTTAATTATTGTCTTTGTGTATGTAACGAGTATTTTGCCTAAAGCACCAAAGCCGACTGGAGAGATTCCTGCAGAGTTGGATAATACAATTAAGGCATTAATCAAGCAGGTGCAGAATGATCCTAATTTTAGAAAGAAAGTAGTTGTTGAGCGCAATTTAAGGGATATTAAAACGTTTATTGGTGGTGCTCTTCCTGGTGGGGAGTTAAGCATTTGGAAGTTTGCGTTCAGGGTGTGTACGTCGGGCACGGAGAGTTCTATTCCATCTGATTGTAATTATTATGTTCCTGGTGTTGCTGTGGAAGGTCAGTGCGCAAATAGGGCTGGTCAGCCTGTAGCGTGTGATATGGAATTGTTTAATCTTTTTTTAAATACGAAGACTGCTGCGATTTATACGAAGGCGGTGTTTTTGAGTAAGACTGATGCGAGTGGTCCTGGTCCTGCTTCGATTTGTTGTCCGAGAAGAAATTTAGTTGCTCGTCCTGCAGTAGATCCTTGTCAAACTCCGCGTGATCCTCGGGGATGTCCCATTGCAACTCCAACTGAACCGAGTGCGTGCTGTGAGAATCAAGTGTTAACGATGTATTTATGGACAGAAGTATGATTCGAATTTGTACAATTGGGAAAACAAAGAATGCTGAATTAAGAGTTTTAATTAATGAATTTTTAGGAAGAATAAAACGTTTTAGTAGAATTGAATATGAAGAAACAACAAAACAAGGCATGATTAATTCAATGAATAAAAATAAAGTGATTATTGCGTGTGAAGTAAATGGAAAACAATTTTCAAGTGAAGAGTTTGCTTCTTTTTTAAAAAAGTTAGAGATGGATGATGTGTGTTTCTATATTGGTGATGAAAATGGATTGCCTAAAGAAGTTAAAGAGAAAGCAAGGTATCAATTATCTTTTTCTAAGTTCACGTTTCCCCATGAGTTAGCACGAGTGATGCTCTTAGAACAAACCTATCGCGGTTTATCTATTACAAAAGGGTTGCCGTATCATAAGTAAGCAAACCAAACAAGTGCATATCCGAGTAAGCATCCTGCTGTGATGAAGGGCATGGCAGGGTAGAATTTTTCTTTTTTTGCAAAGGTGAGTAAGAAGAATAATGCTAGTGCTGCGGTTAAGGAAGTAATGATTGCTGGTCCAGTTCCATAAAACTTAAGCATGACTCCTGAGAATAATAAAGGAAATCCAATATCTCCTCCGCCTAAGATTGCTTGTCGTTCTAAGTAGGTATCTTGTTCATACTTGGGATGTTTTGCAGGAATGAGAGTTACGATTTTCTTTTCTTCATAGGGAACATACAATCCTGCAAACATTTTTGATTTAGATTGAAATTTGGCTAAGGAAATCATGTGGTGTGTTTTCCATACTGCGACTGCGTCATAGAGGGAGATTAAAAGTAAGAGAATGATTGCTGAAAAGACATTTAAGACAGGAGTAAAGATTGCAGCTAATCCTCCGTAAATAAAGAGTTCTGTAAAGTTATGGACAATGATATTCGGTTTTAATGTTTTAAAGACTGCAAGTAGTAAGGAAAGGGGTAGTGCGATTAATTGGGGAACAAATGCGGCGAAGGCGACGGTTAAAGAAAAGGTAACAGAAAGAAAGAACCAGAGTTTCCATAATCCCATTGCTTCAAATTTCATTAAGATAAGTGCTAAGCCTGTTGCAAGAAGGATGGCGATAAAGATGGGTAAGTAGGATGTTTGTGCTTCGAGCTGTGGTTTTTCTATGTTGAGGGGTAGTGGTTGATCGATAGGTAAATAATGATTGATAATGACTAATCCGATTAAATGTGAAGCAATGAATAATCCTAAGAGGAGGAGGGTGATGGAAAAATTGTGTTTCATTCCTCTTCTGGGTTCGAGTCTTCTTTATTAAGCTTATTGAAACAATTGTAATTTTTCTTTAACTAATTCTAAACTATAAGCCTCAAAGATATTCTGACATTGGTAGTCTATCTCTTTTGCTAATTCATCCCGGTTCAATGCTGATAACGCCTCGGATTTCTATTTCTTGCGTGGGTTAATTACAATCTTAATTTTATTTAAAGATTTAGTTACTGCAGAAAAGGGTAAAGAGGTAACTTTAAAAGAAAGATATTAAACAAGAAAGGGAATGACAAATGTAGTGACACCCTGGGAAGTAAAGGGTGAGGTAGATTATGAGCGAGTCATTAAAGAGTTTGGTGTTGAATCCATTAATGATGAATTATTGAAGAGGATAAAAGTTCATACAAAAGAAGTTCATTTTATGCTTCGAAGAAAAGTCTTTTTCTGTCATCGTGATCTTAAGTGGGTGCTTGATGAGTATGAAAAGGGAAATAAGTTCTATTTGTATACGGGGAGAGCTCCTTCTGGTCCGGTTCATTTGGGTCACTTGATGCCATGGTTATTTACAAAGTGGCTGCAGGATAAGTTTGGAGCAGAGTTATGGTTCCAGTTTCCAGATGAAGAGAAGTTTTTATTTAAACAAGACTTAACGCTAGAAGATACACAAAAATATTTGCATGAAAATATGCTGGATGTAATCGCATTAGGGTTTGATCCAAAGAAAACAAAATTCTTAATTGATACTAAAGACGCAGGATTAATGTATAAAGAAGCGTGTAAGGTTGCAAAGAAGATTACGTTCTCTACTGCAAAGGCGGCATTTGGATTAACAGATCAATCTAATCTTGGTCAGATCTTTTACACATCCATGCAGGCTGTTCCAGCATTTTTACCTTCAGTCTTAAAAAAGAAAAAAATTCCTTGTCTTATTCCTCATGCAATTGATCAAGATCCACACTTTAGAGTTACGAGAGATATTTTACCTAAATTGGGATATTACAAACCTGCTAGTATTCAGTGTATGTTTCTTCCTCCCTTGACTGGACCTGGCGGAAAGATGTCTGCGTCTGACGCGTCTTCGGCGTTATATACGACAGATTCTCCTGAAGTTGTTGCGAAGAAGATTAGAAAGTACGCGTTCTCTGGCGGGCAAGCAACGTTAGAGGAACATAGAAAGAAAGGTGGTAATCCTGATGTTGATGTGAGTTTCCAATGGTTGAGGATGTTGTTTGAGCCGGATGATAAAAAGTTAGAAAAGATTCGTTCGGACTATGTGTCTGGAAAATTGTTAACTGGCGAATTAAAGGAGATTTTAATTGAAAAAGTAAATAGTTTCTTGAAAGATCATCAAGCAAAGAGAGAGAAAGCAAAAAAGCAGGTTGAGAAGTTTCTATTAAAATAATTAAACCGCATCAATACCTCTTTCTGAAATAGCAATTGGGCGGATATTGTTTTCTTTGAGATAAGTTGTTAGTTTTTTATTAAAGTTAATTGTTTGGTCGAACGTTGCAAAGCTCTCTGCGGATTTTTGTAATGCGCAAGCAAGGAGTTGGCTGTCTGTTGGATCGAGATTTGGTTCGATTTCAAGTAAAAGGGGGATAATGGGAATTGCTGGGTGGTTAAGACTGGTAAAGTCAAATTCGTATTTGTCGAGAAGGTCAAGAAAAAGGCAGAGGGTTGTTTCTCGTTCTCTTCGTTCTTGAATTGTTTCGTAGATTGTGATAAGAACTTCACCGATTGCTGCGAGGCAAAGAATAGGTGTTTGACTTCTACTTTTAAGATCGTAAAGATGTTTTTCACAGAATCTTGCTCGAGCAACGTTTTCCTGTTTCTTTGGTTTTAAGAGTATTTCTAATAGGATGCAGGAGTCGATGTGGTGATGCATGGTGTTTTAGAAATATTTTTTTCTTAATCCTGCTTTTTTCATTAGTTCTAGAGCACTGCCTTCAAATTTGATAACGTGGTATTTAGCAAATTCCTTGTCCAGTATAGCAACCTCTTCTGGTGAAATATAAGTAATACTCTTGAATGGGTAAAGTTTTCTTTTTTTGGTTGGTTTCTTTTGAAGTTGTTCCATAATTAATACAATAAGTTTTATTCTTTATTAAAGTTGTGGTGAAATTTCCGGAAAAAATGGGGTTGATGTCGAAAAGTTTACGCAGGATATAGAATAAGATTTATCGTTTTCTTAAATCTCTAATTAATTCATTGTATCTTCTTACTTCTCGATCCAAACCGTTAAGGGTTGCTCTCGCTTGCGCTTCAGGAGTAGAGAGTCTTGAAATCTCATGATCTAAAAGGTAGAGTGCTCTTGATTGGGGAAAGTTTTCTGTATCTGCTAAACTTTTTCTTGGAAGTTGATCATTACGATAAATTCCTTTGTTTAGGCTGAAGCAGGTTTCTTTATTACAGAGATAACGAAGAGTTTGTTCGGATAAGTCTTGTGAGGTTGGAAGAAGAGTGACTTCAACAAGGACTTCATTGTTTGATCCTACAACCAGGCGTTCTCTTTCATTGAATTGATAGTTGTCAACCGTGATCACTGCCGGTTTTTCAGTAGTTGGATTGTAAGTAATTTTTGCGTCAAAGTGTTTTCTGAAGCTTTCACAAGTAAGTTGAACAAGTTTTCCTTCAGCGTCTAATTTGGGAGCATGTGCTTCCGCTGCGGTTGGTGTTCCAGCTAAGATGGCGGTTAATGCTAACGGTAATATTTTTCTCATAGTCATTGTTTAACGTTCCGTAGGAAGTTGTTGAAGTTCTTTTGAAGGTGCCTTTTTCTTTGATTGGTTGTGCAGGACTGCTTGATATGCTTCTAAAGAACGTAATCCCTTATCAGAAATGGGGTCACCTGCTTCGTATTTTTTATTGGTTGCAAGGTCGGTGCAGGTTGCTCCTTTTTTATCGCACGTGTAAGAAGCAAGAGGTAAACTTTCTGGAGCATTGGGTGCTTGTTGGAATACTTGAATGTAGGGTTTTCCATTGCTATCAAAAGTAAGGAGTTCGTTTGTTTGATTGTGATCGTTTCTAATACGAATTTCACGGATATTGGATGTAGTTCCAACATAGTAAATGCTTCCTAAGAAGTAAGTTGTTTCACCGTCGGTACAATCAAAGTGGGAAAGTCTGCCTTGTAAATCATTCTGGGGAGTGTGTGCTTCTGCAGAAGTTCCAGCTACAATTGCGGTTAATGCTAACGGTAATATTTTTCTCATAGTCATTTGTTAGTTCTTCTTGTTTTTATTTCTTATTATTCCAAAGTGTGTTAAAAAAGCTTTTTAGTGTTGCAGCAAAGAAGGGTGTGTTGACCCAGATTCCTGTATCTTCGCTTTCATGGACTTCTTTGTCATGACTGATCATAAAGATTAAGTCTTTGTTATCAATTAAGACAAATCTTGAATTTAGATCTAGATCTTTGATTGTTGCGAATTCTGCGAGTTCTTTTGCTGCTTGTTTTGCGGATTCCGTTTTGAGTGGAGCTGCGATTTTAATATCAACGTTATTATTGTGTAATTTCTTAAATCCTGCTTTCATGTATTCTAGTTTTCTTACGAGTCCGTCTGCGGTTGTTGCGATTAAGATTTCTTTGCTTGCGTTTCCTGCTAAGCTAAGAATATGGTCATAAGTATTGTTTCTTCCTCGGAAGCATCCTGCGATGGTGCTTGGGTCGATGTGTTCAATGCCTTGTTTGTAGAGTAAGCTTAATTCTGAAAAGACGTCTGTGGTTTGGACTTTTTCTACTGATTGGATTTCTTGTTCTGATCGTTCTTTAAGTCCTTTTTTTACTCGTTTGATGATTTCTTGTGGTTCTACTGCTAAGTATCTGATTGGTCTTCCTAATTTCATGATGATAAAGCCTTTTTTTTCTAAAGATTCTAAGACGTCGTAACTTCGGGAGCGAGGAACATTGCTCATGTCTGAGAGTTCTCCTGCTGTTGCTACACCTTTACTTAAGAGAGCTGTCCATACTTTGACTTCGTAGATATTGAGGTTGAATGCGCTTCTTAGCTTCTTGAGTGAGTCTTCGCTTAACATTGTTGTTACTCTTGAGTTGTATGGGTAAACTATATAAATCTTCCGCCAATAGTACTGCTTAAGTAGTAACAAAATGGTCGAAGAACTCTGGTATTATCCCACAACAAAGAATCGGTTAAGTGTGATTTCATTTAATGGGGCGATTCTTTCTCCAAAGGCGTGTATTGAACGAGCGTATCGGGAAGAAAGTCTGAGGTTAAGGGAAGTGCAAAAGAAGCGGGGAGAGGGAGGGATGGAGTTAATGGCTCCACAAAGTGAGCTTGAAGCTGCCTCTAATTTTATTTCATTGTATAATTTAGAAGCAGGAAAAGAGGAAGTAATGTCTACACCGAGGGTAGGACTGTTGTTAGGATTTGAAATTCCGGATAGTAGGTTATTAAAAGCGCTTGAAATTCCGTTTACTGGTTTTCCGCGTTGTATTGAAATTGAAAAAAGTCTTGATTTGAGTTATTTGAAAGCAGTAGGATTAACGCCTCGTTCTAATGAAAGTTTTAGGGGTTATTTTGAAGTAGAATTAAGTAAGTTTAAGATTCCCTATTTCGTGTTGAAGATGGACTAAAACAAACTTATTTAAACTCGTATAAAACTTTCTTGTTCATGGAATTAAAGGCTCTTCTAGAGGGTTTGCATCCGTTAGAGAGGAAAGTTATCCCGTTCTTAAAATTTGAATCTGACGTTGGTCTTCTTGTAAAGAAATCTGGAATGCAGGAAGTGGAAGTGATGCGCGCCTTGCAGTGGTTATCAAATAAAGAAGTTATTCGTTTGGAAGTAAAAGAATCAGAAAGGATGGTGTTAGGAAAGAACGCGGTGTTGTACTTAGAAAAAGGATTGCCTGAAAAGCGTTTTTTACAAGTGTTAGAAAAACCATTATCTCTAAATGAGATTAAACAAAAGGGAAATCTTATTGATGAAGAGGCAAATGTGTGTATCGGATTATTAAAGAGAAAAGGGTGTATTGTTTCTTCAAACGGTGGTTCATTAACGTTTGAACGGACTAATGAAGGAAAGAGAATGTTAAAAGATAGTTTTCCAGAAGAGGTTATTTTAAAAAAAATCTATAATAACGAATCCTTATCTAAGGATGAATTAAAGGTTGTTGAGGAGTTAAAGAGGAGAAAAGATTTTATTAAGTTTGAAACGGATAAAGCGAGAAGTGTATTTTTAACAGAGTTAGGGAAGCAAGTAGTGAATATGAAGTTAGGGGATAATGTGATTAATGCGGTGACTCCAGAATTATTAAGGTCTGGTGCATGGAAGGATAAGAAGTTTAGAAGTTATGAGTTGCAGGGGCAGGCGCCGAAAGTGTATCCTGGAAAGTTACATCCGTTGCAAGAAACAATGAATCTAGCAAGAAGGATTTTTATGAATATGGGTTTTAAAGAAATGGAAGGTCCGCTTGTTGAAACTGCGTTTTGGTGTATGGATAGTATGTGGATTCCTCAAGATCATCCTGCGAGAGACGTACAAGATACATTCTTACTCCCCTATGAAGGAAAATTACCTGAAAGATTAGCGAAGAAAGTTGCAGAAGTACATGAGACTGGTGGAGATTCTGGTTCGAAAGGATATGGATACAAGTGGAATGAAAAATTAGCGAAACAATTATTACTTAGAACACATACGACTGCAACCACGTTTAGATACCTTGGTGAAAAAAATGTTAAATATCCAGCGAAGTATTTCTATATTGGAAGAATCTTTAGAAATGAAGCGATTGATGCGACACATTTACCCGAGTTTCATCAAAGTGAAGGGTTTGTGATGGATGAAGGATTAACGTTAAGAGATTTAATGGGATATATTAAAGAGTTTTATAGTCAGATGGGGATTCATAAAATTAAATTTAAACCGACCTATAATCCGTATACTGAGCCTTCGATGGAAGCGATTGGATATAATGAACAGTTGGGAAAGTGGGTGGAGTTAATTAATTCTGGAATATTTAGACCTGAATCGTTAGAACCGTATGGGATTAAGGTTCCTGTTATTGCGTGGGGATTAGGGTTTGAACGACTTGCAATGATGGTGCATCAGCAGAATAACATTAGAAATATGCTTGGTGCGACTGCTGATCTTACTTGGTTGAGGAATAGTAAAGTGGTGAAGCGATGGTAGTTGTTGAAGCCTCTTACAAAGTGTTAACTGAGTTAATTGGAAAGAAATTATCTAAGAGCGAGTTAGAAGAAATTTTATTTACAGTAGGATTTGAATTAGAGAGTTTAGAGGGAGATATGTTAAAAGTTGAATTAACTGCAGAGCGTCCGGATTTATTGTCTACTCAGGGCTTAGCAAGAATGTTTAGATCCTATTTAGGTTTGAAAGTTACTCCTTATAAAATTGAAAAGTCAAAAGAAAAAATTATTGCAAAAAATACTACCGCAGAATGGCCATTTGCTGTTGCATGTATTGTGAAAGGGTTAAGTTTTGATGATGAAAAAATAAAGGAAGTAATTAGAATTCAAGAAAAATTAGGTGCTACGTTTTTACGCCAAAGAAAGAAAGGTGGTCTCGGTCTTTATCCTTTACAAAAAATTAAATTCCCTGTTACGTGGACTGCTGAAGATCCTAAAAAAATTAGATTTAGACCGTTAGAATATCCGAGCGAATTAAATGGATTAGAAATTTTAGAAAAGCATCCTACCGGGATGAAGTATAAACATATTATGGAAGCAAAAGAGCGAGGGGTGGGATTATGGAAGAAGTTTCCCATTTTCAAAGATGCAGATAATAAAATTCTTTCAATGCCGCCGATTACTAATTCTCATGATTTAGGAAAGATTGATGAGTCAACAAAAGATGTATTCGTGGAAGCAACTGGAACTGATCTAAAAACAATTACGTTAGCCTTGGAGGTATTAGTTGGTGCATTGATTGATATGGGTGGAAAAGTGTATGCGTTAGAGATTGATGATGGGAAAGAAAAGATTGTTACGCCTCGTTTTGAAGAAGAAAAGCGTTCATTAAAAGTTGAACAAGTAAATAGTTTACTGGGATTAAATTTATCTGCTGTTGAAATTAAAAAGTTATTACTCAAAATGGGATATGGGGTTCCTAGCCATACTGAAAAGGAATTAAAACTCTTAGTGCCCGGAACAAGAAGCGATATTTGGCATGATGTGGATGTGATTGATGATGTTGCTCGTGCATATGGATTTAATAATTTTGAAGTAAGAACAAAGCCTGTTCCGACTGTTGGGGATACAACGAGAAGTGTGAAAGTAAAAGAAGAGATAAGTAAGTTATTAGTTGGCTTAGGATTTCAGGAAGTATTTACGTTAATTCTAACAAGTAGTCAAGATCAGTTTGATAAAATGAATGTTAAAGAGTTGCAGTATATGAAATTAGGGAAGAGTGTGGAAGAAAGTGTGAATATGGCAAGAGTATGGTTGCTTCCAGAATTAATGAAAGCGTTACACTATAATCGAAGTGCATCCTTTCCCCAGAGATTATTTGAAATTAATTTAGTTGTTATTCCTGATGAAAAGAAAGATGTGCTTTGTAGAGATGAATGGAGATTAGCTGTTGTGAGTTCGCACAGTCAGCCAGCGTTTACAGAGACAAAGCAAATTATTGAAACATTATTTGGTTCTTTGGGAGTAAGTTATGAATTAAAAGAGAAAGTTCATACCAGTTTCATTCAAGGAAGGTGTGCAAGTATTGTTGTTGAGGGAAAAGAGATTGGGTGTATGGGGGAGATTCATCCTCTTGTTCTTGAAAAATGGGGATTAGAGATGCCTGCTGTTGGGTTAGAAGTTAATCTGTCTGAATTGTTTAAATTATGATGATCAAGGGTAACTATTGGTTTTAAAATCTTTTGCTATTTGCTTCCTTATACCTTATATGATAAATATTACCCATTTGCAAACGAGACATGCTGAACGAGGTAATGCTAAGAAATTAGAACCTTATCTTGCTAAGGCGCATGTGTACGCTCCAGAATTTGCAGCGCTTACTGAAGAAGGAGCTCTTGCTGAGGAAACTCGTTGGAGGGAAAGATTAAGCACGGGTGGGAGTGTGGCTGCTTTTGAGAAAGAAACAAGGTCTCGTTTTTCTCATTTATCTCCAGATCAAGCGGAGTATGCACTTGCTGAATGGGTGTTATGTTTTAAGCATAAAGTTCCGGTCTGGTATTTGGAGCGTATGTCTACTTTTCAAGCTGGAAGGGTGTATGAGTTAGATGGAAAAGTGAATTCTGAATTAGAACAAGGATTACAAGCGCTTGAGAAAGGAGAAATAGATCGATTTTTAGATTTCGAAAGAAAGAGTTTGGAATATGAGGCTAAGAGGGATAAATTAAGAGATAGGGAAGTTGGACAAAACTTACAACGTGCAGAACAACAGATTAGAATGAGATATTCTGAACTTGCAGCCAAAGATCCTATCGACTTTATTTTTGGAATGGGAAAATTTCACAAACCGGAAAAGTATACTTCAGTTAGTATGACGCCGGTTGATTTAGCGGGGGCTTCAAGGACGATTGTAGAACGATTGGATGAAGGATTATGGAATGAACGACCTTTCGACGAATTAAAAATTTTGGCACTCGGATACGGGGTACTCGAACTTACTAAAAGGGGAGTGTGGGCGTTCAAAGAATCACAAATCCGGGAAATGGACTTCGAAACACTGTCAAGAGAAATAAAAAGGCAGGTTAGAACTTAATAATTAGAGATTGTTTAAATTATAAAAAAAAGAAAAAATTTATTTGCTTTTTCCAGTTTTTCCCCAGGCCATAATTCCTAGTATTACAAAGTTAACGATCGGGATGATCATTAAAATGCCGTACCATTCTGGTAGTTTAAGGCGTTCTGCGATTTTCCACCATAGCCATACTGTTAATGCCATGACGACAAGTCCTCCGATAAAAGGAATTATTACTAGAAGAAACGCTGCTGTGATCCATCCTGAGACTCCTGCTATTTGTGTCATAAGATAAATATTCAAGATTGGAATCCAAGCGAACCATGCGTTTTCTGTTTTTGTTTTTTTAGCAATTGTCATAAGTGCGAGTGCACTGTAGATGTAAACTGCTAAAGCGATAAATAAGACGAACATGCCCATCGCTGCGATGAACGCGAACATTCCACCATCCATTAGTCCATATCCCATTGTTTGTCACCTCCTTTTGAGTAATGTTCTATTTTTGGAAAGAGGTCTATTTAAAGCTATTTTTTTGAAAAAGAGGGTTTATATAGCTTTAGACGTGGAAAAGGGTATGGTTGAATATGGATTGCTCTTAAAAAAATCATTGAATGATGTGAAGCATAATTTGAATATCTTTGGAGTGTATTTTTTATTAGCTATTCCTTTTTTCTTGATTATGGCAGTGTTTGTTGCTCAATTTTTTTATTTTAAAGATGCGATAAGGGAAAATTTGATGATTCTTATTCCATTAACGCTAATTGAAGTGGGTGTCACAATCTTGTTATTGCCTGCTGTTGCGGGAATGTGGACAAATGCAATCTATGCGCTGGTAAAAAGAAATAAGGTTACAAGTAATGATGTGTGGGCAGGGTTAGAGTTGTATGCACCTTTATTCAAATTTGCATTATTGAAAGTAAGTTTATTGACGCTTCCATTAGTATTGTTTGGGTTAATTATTCTCTTATGTTTTTGGATAAGTAAGTGGGCAGGGTTAGTTGCGGCAATTCCATTAGGATTTATCTATATCCTTTATCTGATAGGATTTATGTTATTTTTTGCGTTTGGAATGTTTTTCTTTCTTCCTATTCTTGCTGAGTCGAGATCCAAGTCAGTGTTTGAACTTGTAAGAAAGACGTGGAGTTATACGAAAGCAAATCCGATGCATGTCTTTTTAGTGTGGGCGATTAGTGTTGCGATTGGAATGGTGTTTAGTATTGTTTTGCAGCCGTTTTATATTCTGTTTAGCTTAAGTCCGTTCTTGTTAATTCCGGTTATTCCATTGATCTTAATTGTGAATGCGGTGATGGGTGTGTTTATCAAAGTGTTCTTGTTTAATGCGTATGTTTATAGGAATCTAAAGAAGTAATTATTTCTTCATTAAGTGAATGTAGATTTCTCCAAAGTGTTCTGGCTGTTCTAGGTCTACTTTTTCTTGGTTTGCTAAGTGTAACAGGGGAACAAACGTATAGATCTTATCTTTTCTCTCTTCACTAGGTAATAATTCTCTAAAGGTTACTTTGTCTCTTGATTTAAAAAAGTCTTTAATCTTATTAAAAATTGTTTGAATTAAAGCATGTAAGTCTACTCCTCGTTCTGGGATTTTTACGTTGTCTGGTACGCGATCTCGTTCTGCTTGTCGGAGTAATCTTCGGTCATTGACTTCTAGTGCTTTTTCTAGTGCGCTTAATAAATCTTCTACGGAGACTTTTTTCTTTCGTGCTTGGGGTGTTTTAATGGTTAAGCGGGGATGTTCTAAGATAGTTGTTTGTCGTTGATTATCAAATTGATCGAGTTCTTCCATTTCTGTTTGGGGAAATAATAAGTTGTCGAGTGCTGCAAAATCTTGATTAAGTAATTTGTCTGATTTTATTTTAAGTAAGATTGCAGATGCGAGTAAGACTTTTCCAGAGAGAAACAAGTTTGCTTCTTTTAGTTTTCTTACAGTTTCTAAATAACGTTGTGCTAATAAAGAAATATCTATGTCCCAGGGATCTACTTCTCCTGATTTAACTAAGTCTAGAATAATTGATTGCCAGGTGATCTCATCTCTTTTTAAGAGCAGATCTAAGATTCGATCATGCATAAAACTCTTAATAGGTCGTTCTTTAAATAGGTTATTGTAAGGAAATTCTATCTTAGTGGCTTATAAAAGCTAGGTACTCGTTCTTCTGGGGGAGATAGTCTAATAAATTCTTTTTTAGCGAGAAGTCCTTGCATTGAAAAGGAAGGTGTTTGTACATAAAGAAGTTGAGCAGATTGAGAGGCTGCATCTTGAGTCATCATTTCTAAGAGTTTAGTGCCAATTCCCCTTCTGCCTCTTTGTTCAATAAGTTTAGAATAACTGCTATGTGGCCAAAATTGATCAATAACCCCTATTGAATCTTCATCTCGAAAATTTTGATCTTTAAGGATTCGGTAATCTTCTCTTGTGAGGGGATGGGCTAAGAAACTAAACTTTAAAAGAAGGAGTGTTCCGTCGCCTGGTATTTCCCTTTCTGAAGCTGTTTCATTTTCTTGTAAAGTGCTAATTAAGTAATTAATTCCTCCTCTAAACAGATTGGGTTCTATTTTTACAAGGGGAGACAAGGTACTCATAAAAAAAGAAACGAGAAAGAGTTTATAATACCTCTTTTAGAATTCACTCAAACTTTTTTGCTTTTTACCTTCAGAATATGCTTTATACGTGCTCCAGCTTTTTCTAAAGATTTCTGGATATTTATCCCAGTTTTCTTTTAAGAACTGTTTAGTTTTCGGATCCGCTGGATAGCCTGAACCACAATCGCCGTATGTTTCTTTCATTTTTTCTATTTCTCTATCTCGTGTCACTTTTGCTAAAATTGAGGCAGCCGCTACGACTGGATATTTTTCTGCTTTGTGTTCGCATCTTAGATTTGTAGGTTGCTTCAGAAGAAGTTTTAGTTCTTCAGTATAGGCTCCAATATTCGTTGAAGGGCAGTCTACAATTGCGACATCTGGCTTTAAAGCATTAATTAATTGTGAAAACTTTATTGCTTCAAGGGTATTTAATCCATTAACAAATACTGCTTTATCGATGTCTGCTGGTTGAGTAACTAAGATTTTATAACTTTTTACTATTTTAATAATTTTATCATATAATACTTCTCGTTGTGTTGGAGAGAGTAATTTAGAGTCTTTTACTCCGAGTGCTTGTAAGCTCCCTAGCTTTTCTTCTTCGATGGCTACGCCTGCTAGTACCATTGGACCGATGACGGGACCTCTTGGCAACTTAATTAAAAACTAAGTTTCTACCAGCATCATCAGCGCCGAATATTAATTTTCCCATAAGTTTTCCTGAGAATTACTCTTTTATATGTTCTCTGGTTTGTTAAGAATGTATTTTTTTAAGTAAATGATGCAAGGATTCTTCGTATTCTCTTGTGTTTGCATAAAGATAGATATCGTGTGCAATATCTTCTGCAGAATGGATCGTTGCTTCTTCTTTTTGTAATTGGTCTAATTCTTTTCTTAAGACTGTTTTTAAAATTGTAGCTTCGTGTTGTGTTAGTTTCATAATACTACTATTCATTTTTTTCATTTTAAATGCTTGTTATATGGATCATATGTTCTATTGGACGAACTCTTATAAGGTTCTGAACTGAAGGGAGTATATGAAAACCGCACTAACGAAAATAACAACAGATCATGGGGAAATGAGAAAATGGGTGAAAGAACGAAAAGGCCATCCGATTCATCTAAAAGGAATGCTTGATGCTGATGAGATTCCGATTTCAATTAAATTACCTCATTCTACAATGGAAGGGTCAGAAATTACGTGGGATGAATTCTTCAAACAGTTTGATGATCGTAATTTAGCGTTTGAGTATGAAGAAAGAGATGAGAATGGAGAGTTAAGTTTGTTTTTTAAATTGATTAAACAAATTTTGCCTGAAGCGCAGCCAGAGTTAGAAATAGGGCAAGTGGGAATTGCTCCGAGTGATGGGGTTATAGGATCAGTTGTTGTTCCACCGGGTAGTGTGGTGATCTAGTAGAAAGGCAGTTACTCGTGAATGTAATGGCAGAAGGGGAGGAGAGGGTAATAATTTTAAATGTGTTTAAAGAAGACAACGAAAAATATGTGGCGGAGTTATTTTCTTTAAAAAAAGTGGATGAGGGTAATCTTTTTTAAGTAAATTAGTTTTTCTATTTTTTTTAAGTAAATTTAGGAAGGTTACATTTTTAATTAAATTAGTTAAAAGGATTGTTTAATGTTTATGGGCTGTAGCGACACTAACGACACTAGCGCCAACCACGCGTAAGAGTTTTAAAGGAAGAAAATAATGAAGAGGTATGAATGGTCAAGAACAAGTATTGGCTGAATTTGTGGGAATTCTTTTGGGAGATGGTTATATTGAAAAGGAAGGTTATGAAGTAAAGGTGTCTTTGGATTTGGTTGAAGATAAAGGGTATGCTCCTTATGTAAAAAAGATTTTTTATGATTTATTTAAAATTGAAATAAAATCTTATCCTCGTTCTTCTTCACGGACTTTGGACTTAAGAGTTTCTAATAAGAACTTACATAATCATATTACAAATCATTTGGGGATGAAAAAATCTCCAAAGGCAGGAAAAGCTAAAATTCCAGAGAGCTTATTGGTGGAAAGAAATTATCCCTCTCTTCTTAAGGGTTATTTCGACACAGACGGTTGTATTGTTGACACGAACAATAATGGTACGCGTTATCCGAGGGTAGAAATGAAAATTTGTAAATCTCCAATGCAAGA
>JBAZPJ010000010.1:0-17962 GCA_041648255.1 Candidatus Nanoarchaeia archaeon | reverse complement strand
GAAGCTACCACACCTTAAATGTTGAACTCAATACCATTTTAGAAATAGAAAAAGACCATTTATATGATTATCAACTACGACACATCCAAGAAGCAAGCAAAGAAGCACATAGCAAAATATTATTATGCACTTTAGAACGAGAAGAAGCACACTTCGCCCTCTTACGAAAATACGGCTATGAAAACTTGGGAGAAGTCAAAGGCGTTGTTGAAAACAAGTACACTAAAGACACAGCAAGAAAAGACTTCTATGAAGAAGTTGTTAAAATTTTAGAAGGATACGTCGAACGCATGGGCATTCAACAAATCGTTATCGGAAGTCCCGCATTCTGGAAAGATGAAATCTATAAAAAACTACCCGCAGGATTACGACAAAAAACAATTCTTGCAACCTGCCACGGAATAGGAGATAATGGATTTAATGAATTACTACGAAGAGAAGAAGTAAAAACTGCATTACTCCAAGAACGAGTCCACCATGAACTAGAATTAGTAGAGAAATTGTTAAAAGCAATTGCAAAAAATGAACCATGCTCTTACGGATTCTATGAAGTGCAAGAAGCAGCAAAATCGGGAGCAATCCAAACACTCTTAGTTACAGATACCTACTTACGGAAGAAAACACACGAAGAAAACAACAAGGAATTACAAGAAACAATTAAAACTGTTGAGCATATGAAAGGCGATGTTAAGATTATTTCTTCAGACCATGCAGGTGGAGAGAAACTAGATGGATTAGGCGGAATAGCGGCATTACTAAGATATAGAATAAAAGAACTATAATTCGCTACCCACATCTTTAAGAATAAGTAAAACAAGATTAAAACCTGCCCCTCATTGCTTACCTTGTTACAAAAGAAATTGAATGGTATGAATCAGGATTCGGGGGAGATATCACTACTTCTTTTCCCCCGGGAACTATCTATTTTCCCGAACAACAAATAAGAACTTCATTTGATGGAAAAAGACTTGAAAAAGTTACGGATCCTAAAACTACCCAATATTTTATTCAATTCGGAAAAGAAAAACCTGTGGGCGGTGGAGATTATAGGGAACTTCAAGTCCCAGATGAATTAGCTCAACGCGTTCTTGACTTACAACGACAACTTGACGAAGCACCTAGCGATTTAGAAAAGGGACTGAATAATATTAGAGCCTTACTTCCTAAATAATTTTTTTAGAAAACTTCAATAACCTTGGTTCTTTTACTAACATCTGAAACAAGAACTTACTTGGAAAATCTCGAACATTGGAAGATAAAATCTTTTTTAACTTCTCTTGAGCAAATAACTCCACCAAGCTATTCAATTCTTTATCAGAAAACTTACTTAACATATCACTAATCGTCTTATTTAGATAAAGATCAAATCCTAATTCTTTCTTCCATAATAAATCATAATTCTTATTTTGGGTAATCGCTGTACATAATTCTTTACCCGCAAGCATGCTAAACAAAATACCCCCATGTGTAGATTTCTTTACTTGACCTGCAGCATCACCGATCAAATACACATTTTCTTTTTGCGTTTTTAAAAAAGGATCAAAAACCGGTATTAAACCAGACTGATAACATATAAACTTCCCATTTCTTAACCGCATAATTTCATCAAATTCCTTCTTACAATTTCGTTCAGCAACAACCCCTATCCTCGCCGTCTCTTCATTTTCAGGGATAAGCCACCCAAAATCTCCTTTACCTAAAAAAATTTCAACCAAATGCTTATCAACAATGTCCGCTTTCGCCCGAGCCTGGATCCCTGTAATAAATCTTCTTTTTTTAATTAATCCCGCACTTTTTCCAACAAGAGAATGAGGACCATCAGCACCCACTAGAACTTCACTTTTAATCGTCTTATCTTCAAACTTTACATGAAGCTCTTTTTCTTTTTTTTCAAATCCTTTAAACCGTTTATTTAAATTAAATTTCACCCCTTCCTTCTGAGCAAGATCAGCAAGATGACGATCAAGTAAACACCGGTCAAACACATAATCCTCTTTAATCGGAACATCACAAAAACTCCCATTCGGAGCATGAAACCTTACTTTCTTAATCTTATTTACAATGATCTCTTTCTTTAAAGGAATCAACGACTCGATAAAGGGAGTAATAACCCCACTACACTGAATCGGATTACCAATCTCATCGTGCTCTTCAAATACTTCCACTTCCTTCCCTGCTTTGGCCAACAAATACGCTGCATACGAACCAGCAGGACCAGCACCAATTATTGAAATCATACCAATTCTAAAAAGTAAAAGATTTTAAAGGTTCTCAAACAAAAAATTACCTATGGAATTATTACTCCTCTCGATCGGACTAGCCGGAGTCCTCTTCGCAAGCGTTACAGACTGGAAAACAAGAGAAGTACCCAACTGGATCAGTTACAGCATGATGGCGGGAGGATTAGGTATTCGCGCAATTGTTTCATTAACCCAATCCACTTACCTCCCCTTTTTGGAAGGATTACTCATGTTCGGTATTTGTTTCTTATTAGGACACCTTCTTTATTATTCTAAACAATGGGGGGGAGGAGACAGTAAGCTCTTAATGGGAATAGGGGCGATCTTTGGAAACGGACTTACTCTTTCTTTCTTACCTTCGAATAACCTTCCATTCTTAGCAGTCTTTCTCGCAAATCTTTTTATTACTGGCGCATTTTATGGGATGATCTGGGCAGTCGTCTTAGGTATTATTCATAGAGAAGAAGTTAGATCAAAATTAAAAAAACAACACTTTCCTAAACAAAAAATTATTTGGATTCTCCTTCCCCTGTTTATTCTCCTTTTTATCTTTAGCTTTTTTTTAGAAGCACCGTTTAAATTCTTTGGAACAAGTATTAGTATCGCACTTATTTCTTTACTTTTTACTGTTTATCTCTTAAGATACGTAAAATGCATCGAAGATGTAGTGCTTAAAAAACTTATCTCTGTAGACAAATTAACAGAAGGGGAATGGGTCTTAAGTACCATAAAAATTGGAACAAAAACTATCTGCAGTAAACGCGATTTCTGCATTAAAAAAAATCAAATAGAAGAATTAAAAAAATATAAGATTAAACAAGTCTTAATCAAAGAAGGAATTCCTTTTGTTCCCGCCTTCTTATTCGCATTACTCGCGACATTACTTACCGGAAGAATCTTAATCTTTTTTATCTAAACCTTTCTTCTTTTAGCAGAAGGCATCCTTTTCTTTATCTTATCTAGATCTAGCACTACAACCGGCTCTTCTTTCTTTTTTACTAAACCTACAGCAATCTTTTCTCTCATTTCATTTAATTCTTTTTCACTCGACTGCTTCGGCTTCCATGTAAAGCTTACGTCATCCTTTTCTTTGCGAGGAATAATATTCACTACAAAATGATTGAATTTTTCACCTGCAACAACGCCAAACGAATATAAGACATTTACACCAGCGCTATGTGCACCTACACTTGCAGCAATGTTCTCAGCTATTAATAAAAACTCCGGCAATGAAGCAAGAGCGTGGATTGTCTCAAGATGCTTCTTTGGAAATAACAACGTATGACCTGGATTTGCAGGATTAATCTCTAACACAGCAAGAAACTCCTCATCTTCAAACACTTTCTGCGTCTTTAACTTTCCCTCAGCCAATAAACAAAACGGACACTGTGGTGTTTTAGGCGCTTTTTCATCAGTCACCAATTGAGAAAGAATTTCTTCTAGTTTCGCTTCCCTCTCTGCTTCAGGAAATGTTTCTACAAACTTCTTAATCTGAGTCATCTGCTCATCTGATAAATCCGGCATATTATTCAAACTAATTTAACTTTAATAAAGGTTCTTATTTCTTCTCACTTTCCCCTATCACCCTTAAATCTAACTTAAATAAGCCCTTAGTACTTTAAACCATTCTTCTTTATTCTGACGCATCATTATCCCTTCTAAATTAAAGACAACAAGATTTCTTACTCCGCTCTCACTAAACCATCTTAGATCTTTTTCAAATGCTTTCAGATTTTTGTAAAACGGCTCGTCACCAAAAATTCCCGGACCGACACAACCAATCGCGAACATTGCCCTTTCTTTGTACATGTTTAATCTGGATTTAATAAACCACTTGTAATAAACACTTAACACAAATCCTAAAATACCCGAAAAGAATGTTCGATAAATAAAAAAATTTCTTCTTCCAATATCCTTCCTTACATTATCCCCATATCTTTTTAATAAAAAATTGGGTAAAGGTAAACCGCTGATAATCAATGGAGAAGATAAATCTTCAATTGTTCTCTTCAAGAAGAGATTATTCTTCGGTTTTTTAAAAAGTAATAAGCTTACTCCATATTTTAACAATCCTAAGGCAGAAAACTTCATCTCGGGCAAGGGAGGTTCAACATCAATCTTCATCGGAAGACCGTCAAATTCTCTTAATTTTAGAATACTTTCTTTCGAACAATACCCAGAAAACCAATATCCCTCCTCTTTTCGAAGCGTCGGCCAGACACACAGTTTTAACTTCTTCGGAATCTTCTTCCTTAACTCATTAAACTCTTTTATTGAAGAAGAAGCAATAAAAATTTCAGTATCAAACGGAATCTTAACTTCTTTCCACTTAACTTTTTCCGGAAACTCACACCAAAACGTAATTGAAGAAAACATCAGCCAATCGCACGACGAACGTCAATCACCTCAGCGCTCGCCACCCCTTCAAGTTCTCTCACTTTCTGTTCAATAGCATCAGCACCGCCAAGCTTCTCATCACGAACGAAGATAAGCTTAATCGCATTTAATCCAAACGCAACAGGCTCAATCTCTTCCTTTCCAACTTCACCCTTTTCTTCTGTAATAATAGCAATAACTTTAGCTTTTAAAGAATTAATATCCGTTTCTGGAGATTCAGGCATAATCTTTAATGTAATAATAACATCTGCCATTGTTAGTTTGGACCAGTAAAGTTGCAGGAGGGGCAAGTATACTTAGCAATAATCTTTCTACAATGCGGACAGCGTACAATCTCACTTTGACTGCAAGAAGGACAAGAAAACCTTACCGAACCGGAAAGATTCGTCACTTTCACTTGGCAGGATGAACAAAATAAATCTTTAGTCATAACGTTCGCAACGACACAATGTTTATAAAGGTTTTTATCAAAAAGAGATTAAAACACCTTCTACCATGGCAAAAATCCTCTACGGCGTCTGCGGAATAGGCATCGGACACGCAATCCGAAGCAGCGAAGTTATCACTCATTTAAGAAAAAAGCATGAAGTGCTCGTTCTTTCAAGCGGCACAGCCTACCCCCACTTAAAGAAAAAACTCCCTAACGTCCATCTTGTTCCCGGATTTGAATTTGCCTTTAAAAAAAACTCCATACAAAACGTTCGAACTATTCTAAAAAATATTGCAAAACTTAACGCACAAACGTATCACTTATTCAAAAACGTCACCCAAAAATTAGATCAGTTTCAAGCCGACTTAGTTATTAGCGATATGGATACGTTCTCTATGTACTACGCTAAAGACCACCAACTCCCTTTAATCACCCTTGATAATCAACATTACCTCTTTTATGGAAATTATAAAGCACCGGATGAATACGCAGTAGGATCAATCAAAGGTAAATTAGCACTTAAAATTGCAACACTACCTGCAGACAAATATCTTGTCCTTTCTTTTCCAAAAACGCATTTGAAACCGGACACCCCTGCAGAACTCTTTAATCCCATCTTAAGAAAAGAAATCTTCACAGTAAAATCGATAACTAGAGATTATATTTTTGTCTATCAATCCATGCCCACAGACAAACATCTTATTAACTTATTAAAAAAAATTAAAGAAAACTTCATTGTCTATGGATTTAATCTAGAAAAAAAAGAAGGCAACATCACCTTTAAAAAATTCCATGAAGGAAAGAAATACTTACAAGAACTTGCAAACGCAAAAGCAATCATCTCAAGTGCAGGATTTACCCTTCTTAGTGAAGCACTTTACTTCCAAAAACCAATCTTTGCCCTCCCCATTAAAAAACACTTTGAACAAACCCTCAACGCGCTCTACTTAAAGCAACACCAATTTGGAGACTACAGCGAAGAACCCACCGCAGAACACCTCTTAACCTTTCTTAAAAAAATAGCACAAAAAAAATATAAAACCCTTCCTAAGTGGAATAATCATCCCCTCTACATTCGCTTAGATACAATTATTGAAGAACATACCCAACGGGAAAAATAGTTCTACAACATTCCTTTCAAATTAATTGTCATCGGACCCTTCTTCCCAATAATCGTAATTAACGATCCATTTTCTATTCTCATTATTCCACCCTCCTGCGAGGCTTCACTCGATCCGCCCCACAAACCCTCAACCCTCTTTTGTTCATATCTTGTCCATACATCCCCTCTCCAATCATTCAAATCAATCACCATCATCATTACCCACCACCTCCAGACTATCCTCTCTTTAACGCAGTTAATAAACAGTGTTAAGCAAAAGTAAAGAACATCACTTCAGATTTTCCCTTCACAATCTTTTTAAAGCCACATAAAGAAATAAACCCATGTACGCATGCATTTCACCGCCATGGTTTTTCAAGTATGACATCTTATTCGGATTCTTATTTACTCTCGCTTGTTTTCTTATTGCAGGATTTTCTTACAATGTTTATACTAAGATTAAACAGAAAAACGTTCTCTGCCTTAGCGTTGGTTTCCTCTTTATGGGCTTCGCTTATCTTTCTCAAGCACTCATTAACACTTATTTCTTCTTAAACTTGGGAAAAGGTCTCTGTGCAAACTTCCAATTACAACATATTACCTTCCTTAGTTCACTCAGCTTAACCCTTCACCTCATCTTCATGCTTATCGGACTTAGCTTCTTAACCTACACTACTCTTAAAAGCAGAGAACCAAAAATACTTTACATCCTCCTTGGAGCGTCAGTCATTTCATTATTATTAAGCAGAGATTTATTCCACACCTTCTTCATTTTATCCGCACTCTACTTTGCATTAATCACTTGGCACTTTGTCGATAATTATCTTAAGAACAGACAACCTAAAACCCTCTTAACTGCACTCGCATTCTTTGTTTTAACCTTAGGATGGATTGAATTTATCTTTATCAATTACTCACCCTTCTTCTATGTGTTAGGAAGAGTTCTTGAACTAGGCGCATTTTTACTTATCCTTTGGAATTATGCGTTGGTGAGAAAAAGATGAACAAAAAAAGGGATAGGCTGGAAATCATCCACTCTATTCTGAAAACTATTCAAGATAAACGAGAAGCAAAACCAACACACATCTTGTATAAATCTAATTTATCCCATCAAATGTTAACTGAATATTTAACAGAATTAATCCAAGGAAACTTTGTGCAAGAATTACAAGACAAAGGAAAGAAATCATATAAATTAACAGATAAAGGATATAATTACCTCAAAGACTATGATACCATTAAATCCTTCTTAGAATCTTATGGATTATAGTAAACTATTTAATTACCTTGATTAAAAATAGATTATGAATCTTTTCTTTCAAACATTGTACTTTCTCGTTCCTGTTGCTTTTGCAAACATGGCGCCAGTACTAGTTAGAAAACACTTTCAATCTTTAAATAAACCACTTGACTTTAATAAGAAATTAAATGGAAAACGAATTTTAGGCGATCATAAAACATTTCGAGGATTAATTTTTGGAATATTGGGAGGCGTCTTAGGAGTTTTATTACAATCTTATTTATTTCAATTTTCTTTCTTTAAAGAACTTAGTTTAATTAATTATAATGAAATTAATATATTCCTTTTTGGATTTTTAATCGGACTGGGGGTAATAGTCGGAGACGCTGTTGGAAGCTTTATCAAACGAAGAATTAATTTAAAACCTGGACAGAGTTCTATTCCCCTAGATCAAATTGTAGCACCATTCGGAGCAATGATTCTTCTTTTACCTATCTATAATGTAGGATGGAAATTATTTTTACTTGCTTTGTTTATTAGTTTTTTCTTTCACATTTTAATTAAACGGATTGGATATGCATTAAAAATAGAAGATAAAAAGTGGTAATTAATAATATAGACTTAATTCTTTTGGATCAGTTAACAATTTATCCCCTTGGTTTGAGATCTTACTAAACAACTATACAACTCTTTTATTTTTTATTCTTATTTTCTAACTTTTTCTTCTTTTCAGGCTCAGAAAGATAGTTCTCCGAAGTAGATACCTTTCGCACACTCCGCTGTTCAAGCTCTCTCCTTGCTACACCTGCAACTGTTCCGCCTTCACTTGCTGCGTCCTTATTCTCAATAAACCCTTGAGCTTCTTTATCTTTCGCAATCCTTGTCGTTGATGCTTCACCAAGCATTGTAAAAATCAGCTCCAAATCATCCATATGATCTCGCAAGTTCTCTTTTTTCAATCCTTTGAATTGTTTGTATTCACTTGGAGTCATACCAAATGTTGCTTTTGAAATCTCTGCAGTAAGAATTGCATAATCTTTTTCTTCTTTTACTCCTCTCTTCTTCCATTCATCAGTAAGTTCGTCTCTTATTGCAATTCCTCTAACTCTTTTTTCAATCCAATCATCAGAATATCCTTTCGCTTTGAAGAGTTCTTTCATACGCTTTTGGGCTAGTTCCGGATTTTCTATTTCATCAATTCGTTCTTTTCCCACTTCTGCCAGCCATCTTTTGAATGGTTCTGCATTTTTACTTGGGATTGATTGAATAAGACGAAAGACATCTTTTGTGTTTCCTGCAAGAATTTGTCTTTTTTTGCCAGTTTCAGTCAGCATTTCTACATGGGGACAATTTGTCCCTAGGTAACTTCCAAGCTCTACATCTCGTTTACGCAATTTTTTCAGATAATCAGTAGGATTAACACTATCTGTTAAAGCTTGGACTATATCAACCAAAGAATAATGCCATTCATCCTTAAACCAAGTTCTTCTGATTTTCTTACTTTGAAACACAACCAATGCTTTTTCAGAGTCGTTCATTTTTCCTTTTCCACACCTTTTCTAACCTCTTCATCTTTCAAAAAAATAAAAAAAAAGAAGTTAAACATCTTTAACTCCGCCTTCTTCAATATTAAAGATTGCTTCTCCGTCCGGCAGATGCGGACTGTCAATTAACTTTGCTACTCTCGTTCCCTTCTTTCCTTTTCGTAAATAAATTCGGGTTTGAGAGTTGTGTCCCACGATGTGACCCCCAATCGCAGCAGTCGGATCACCAAAGAACGTATCCGGCTTAGACATCACCTGATTCGTCACATACACCACAAGATTATATGCATGCGCAATCCTCATCAGCGTATGCATATGCTTGTTTACTTTCTGCTGCCTATCCGCCAACATCCCTCTCCCAGTAAAATCCGCTCTAAAATGGGACATGAGCGAATCCACAATCAATAACTTCACTGGTAAGCCATCATTCTTAATCAAATCCTCAACCTTTTCAGCGAGTAACATCTGATGGTCAGAATTAAACGCTCTTGCAACCTTCACATTCTTCAATGCCCCTGTCGGATCTAATCCACATGACTCTGCCATTTGCTTAATTCTCTCCGGTCTAAACGCTCCCTCACTATCAATATAGACGCATACACCCTCAGCACCACCCCGCTCTTTTGGTAGCTGCACATTCACGGCAAGCTGATGCGCAATCTGGGTCTTGCTCGAATTATGCGAAACGATATTGTTCGCTAAGAAACTATGCGTTTGGGGCACTTCAATATCGTAGACTTTTCCTCCCTCATTTGCTATATTCTTAATTTCTTTTATTTTAAGAAGATTCAAATCTTGGGTTTTAACTTCATTCTTATACCCTGCTACTATCTCCTCAACTCTTCCCTTAATCCTTAACGTTTCTTTCCCAATACATTCATAGAATCTTTGTATATACAATTTCCTATAAATGTGCAACTTGTACCCTATAAACCCTCTCGTTTCATCTTGGGTTATTGAAGATTTTATTCTAAACTTAGAGAGAAGCATCTGCACTTGCTGTACTAAGCGTAAACTTGAACTTCTCAGCTCTACAGCTTTTCCCCTTTTCTCTAAATTATACCACCTCTCCATTTTTGTTCCATCTTCTCTCGTCCATTTTCCTAATTTATTTGTGCGTCCCTGCTCTAATTTAGCATACCCTTCACTGTCATACAACGCAGCTAAGAAAGTAATAACTACTTCCCTTGGAGAGCCCATAATCTGACTCGGCACTGTTTTTTTTGGGGCAAGTTCATATAATCCCACAAATTGTTTTAGGAATTCTCCCACAAGTACAGAATCAACAGAGAGTGTTGTCGTTTTATCTTCTTCCTTTCTAAACGTGGGTTTCACTTTAAAGACAGATTCAACCGCATTTGACCAATCATTTAGCAACACCTTCGTTGAAGATCCAAACGCTATTCTTGTTATCCCCCCATTCACGCTATGTTTTTCCTTCCAACCTTCACCCAACTGATAACCTATAATCTTCGCTAACTCTCCCGTTAGTTTATCTGGCAGGCTTACTTTTTTTATTTTTGTTTTCGGCGCTTTTTTATGCAAACTCACCTTTGTAGATAAACTTATATTCTCTTTCGGAAACTCTTCAGGCCAACTTACAACAAGATGTTCTCCCACAGTCAGCTTTGATGCATCCTTCCACCCGTCTTGTGTCATAAGCGGATGATTTGGTGTCACTTTAATTTCTCGACCATCTTCTAAGACTACACTTATAACTTTAGGGCAATCATACACAAAAAGAGTTTTAGTCATCGTCTTGCTCAGAGAGTTATTAAACCACGTTGTTACTGGAAGTTCAAGAGGATATTCCCCAACAGCCCTATTTCCAGCAATTTCTAAAAAGCTTTTCATAGAACCATCTGCTAAGGTAATCAATGTGTCCCCAGCCACACATCCAAATTCTCCGAAACACTCGGTAATACCCCCAGACTCAAACCCACCCCCAAGTAATCCATCAAAGGCTTTTGAACTTGTTGAAATCCTTAAAATATTTTTTCTCTTTTCCAATAACTCTTCCCCAGATTCAAAGCCCATATTCATCGTCTTACGCGCAGCCTGAATCACTTTTCTTGCAGTCACTTCCGTTAACCCGCCAGCTTCAACTAATTCGCCTGGCGAAGCAACAGCTAATGATAATAACGTATCAAACCCAGCATCCTTCAACTTCTCTGCAGTTGCCGGTCCTACTCCTGGAAGATCCTCAATACTTGTTTCTTTGTTCGTGTTACTCATGTTCGTCACCCTCCTCTTCATCATTCAATAATAAATCTTCCTGCAACTTACTAATAATCACGGCTAACTTAGGAAGATCCTGCTTCCGTAAGTTTAATGTCTCTTCCCTCCACAAATCCTTATCCTTATCTTTCCAAGAACGACGGATGCTGACTGTTTTAAATCCGACAATCACATCCTTTACCTCTCTTTCATTTAACCATATTGCGCCCTGGATGTTTCCAGCACGGTATTGTTTTATTGGTCTATTTGCCATTTTTTTCTCCTTGTTGCTTTCGCGTTTTTTTCACTACCCTCACTAAAAACTACATAGAGAACAACAACCTCGCTGTTCGCGTTTTTTCATGAGGTTAATCATCTAATGTTGAAGAGATTTATAAGTTAATCGCGCGGTTGACGCTAGTGTCGTTGGTGTCGTTACGGGCTATAAGTTAGTTTTATATAGGAATGACTAAATTTAACATTATATGGAATTACTATACAAGTACTTGAAAATACCCCCTAACTTACCCTTATCCATCCAACTCATTTCCCTCATTTACTATCTACTCTCCCTATCTCTTCTTTTCAAACTTCTTTTTGAAATCCTTCTCTTAAAATATCCTGGAAACACTTTCGTCTACGATTCGAACTTGGGACTTGTTTTAGCAGCAATACCCACCCTTCCCGTTTTAACTTTTTTTAGGGAAACAATTCTTGGAACTTACTTCTTCCTTAACATAACTGTTTTTACGTGCTTAATCGCGTTTACTCACTTTATAGCAAGAAATCTTCAGAAAAAATTATCTTGGGCAAGGTTGGCAGTTGTGTCCCTTTCTGTTTTACAAATTCTTCTTAGTATTATCATGCTCTTCTCACTTAAATTTCAATATTATCAAAATAGTTCTTTAGAATATATGCCCTACTTCCTTCCCTCCCTCTTTCTATTGATCTTTCAAATTATTATAAATTTGATTATCATTTACTCCCTTCAATTTAATTCGAATACTAAAAATTGGTTTTCTAAATAATCATCTTCCTTTAATATACCTAACCTGCTCTTTGGTCAACTTTACTCTTTCAGCATTCTCAATCTGACTATCAATTAATTCCTTCTGCATCTTTGACCACACTTCATCCGGATTATTCTTTACAAACTCAGCCCATTTTTCTACATACTTCATTCTCTCCCTGCTATTAATTTCTCGTTCATTCATCTTCAAACTCCTTCAACACAACCCCCACATATTCTTCTATTTTCTCTTTATCTAAATTTTTAAAAACCACTTCCAAATGCCTCGCATCTTCTAGATCCTTCTCAGATTTCAAAATAGATTTCTTATAAGCAATTTGATACTCAATTGGAGAAAAGTACAGAAATCCCCCATTATAAAACACCTTCACCCTTTCATTAAGAACCCTCTTTTGAGAATACTTTTTAGCAATCTTTATTTCAAGACGCACTAATGGAAGATTTTTCCCCCACATGTTAACTGAAAGATTATCTTGTAAATAATCCTTGTATAACTCTTCAGCGTTATCAATATTAAACTCGTACCCCTTTTCTAAAGCTGCATTATAAAACTCTTTGAACTTCTCTTCTGAAATCTCATCAATAAATACATCCACATCTTCAGTACCCCTCGCCCTTCCAAAAAAGATAGAGACATATCCACTAATTAATACATAATCAACAAATCTGCTTAGAATAGTTAACGTGTCAATTACAAAAACATCTAATTGGGTTAAATTCTTCTTTGTTCTTAGTTCTCCATTAACAACTTCAAACTCTACCACCCCCTATGAAAGCACTCTACCTATAAAAACATTGTTGAAACAAGAACTGCTAAAACCATTTCAATAAAAACACCTTCACCACATCAAAGAGAAGAATTAAATTTAGAATCATTAAACAAACAAGAATAAAACTCTCAATAACCCCGCCTGTTGCCATAAAACCCTGCACTCGAAATTTAGAAAATGGATAGAGGAATGCAACCCCTTCTTTTGTACTTGCATCCCCAATTAAATGAGCTAAGTAACCAATTAATAATCCATCGCCAATTACTTGTAAATTAAAATAAGCAAGAGTGAAATAGAAAAATAATGCCGCAAACATCGAATGAACAAACCCCCGATGGCCAAACAACCATCGAATAATTAATGAAATAGGATAAATCTTTCTTCCGAGTTTACTTTTTTCTGTATCTAAATCCGGCAATGAACTAAATAGTACAACTAACACTACAAATAAAATGGGATGGGGCTGAGGAAAGAATTTGATGAATAATAACCCAATAAGCAACCCTAATGCAAGATGAGTCTTGAACATCATTTTAACAGCAAATTTAAACCTTGACGATACTCTTCAACAGTCTGACTGGATCTTATTCCTGCTCTTACTGCTTCCTGCATCATTTCACCTACACTAACACCTACCTCTTCTGCGCACTTATCTAATGAACATAATCCTTTTCGATACCTCTCCAAAAATTTGTTAATTAAATATTGTTTTCTGCCTAAAAGAATAAGCTCTTTCAGGGCTTTTGTTTTATCTACATGCTCTTCTTCTGCAGTTTTTTCCACCATCCCAATAATGTCTTTCTCCAATCTAGCTCCGAGAAATTCAACTTCAGTCATTTTATGTCCTCCTTCGTTTTTTCAATAAGATAATCATCAAACCAGCCTTCCGTTTCTAAAACCTTTAGGGCGCTTAAAGCCTTTTCAGAAGTTATTTTTCCTTTTTTAAACAAAGCAACAACTAACTCTAAACTACCAACAAGATTTAAATTATTTATTTTTGCGACTTTTCTCCCTTGACGATTATCCGTAGCAATAACCATCCCCTTTTCTTCTAAAGCCAAAGAAATTACTGAAGCTTCCCCTTTTCCCATTTCAAAGTTTTTTATCAATTCTTCAGTCATCTTTTTCAAACTCCTTACGACGGTAATTTTCTTTTCTTTCTCCAAACGTTCGATAAGAAATGCGTCCTCAGCCATTTTCCCTTTTCCCTTCAATACTTCTTCATACACCTCAGCAGTCATTGTCACTTTAAATGCTTCTGTACCTTTCTCTAAAACTGAAGCTTTCGCCAGCAATATTAACGTACAAGCATCTGCTGCGATTTTCATTTAACATTATTAAATACTGTTAAACTTATAAACCTTTCTCTTTCCTTAATCATTTTAACGGAACTTCAATCAACAACACTTCACACTTCCTCTTTGCTTTAAGCAGAATATCCTCAACATCCCAGATTGCTAAGGCATCCCTCTCTTTCAAGAATTCTTTTTCAACTTCCAACGCACCTTCAATAAGAAAAATATACACCCCATGATCTGACGAATTCAAGGTATAATGCACCTCTTTTTCTGGTTCAATTAATAATAAACTTACCACCGCATTCTGATAAATCTCTAATCCTTGCCCATATCCGGACGCAACAACCTGAATCTGATTTATCCTGTCTTTCTTCAGGAATGTTCCATGATCATATCTTGGCGTCACCTTCTTTTTATTAGGAACAATCCATACCTGTAATAACTCACATACTTCTGCTTTAGACGGATTCATTTCGGAATGAGTAATTCCCGTACCCGCAGACATCACCTGCACTTCATGCTCCTTAAGAGTAAATGCATGATTCGCATCGTCTTCATGCAACAATTCTCCTTGTAACATGATTGTAATAATCTCCATATCCTTATGCGGATGACTAGGAAAACCAACATCAGGGAGGATCACATCATCATTTAACACCACTAAACTCCCAAAGCCCATTTTCTGCCTATCGTAATATTCATTAAAGCTAAAACTATGCTTACTATCTAACCATTCAGTTTTACTTCTGCCACGCTCTGAAGCAGGATGAAAGATCTTTTTCATTGTTGAGCAATGGATGTAAAGTTATATAAAGCTTTTAGAAAATTAAACATTCTCCATTTCAACAATCAGACGACTAGGATCAGCATCTTCCACACTAGAAATAACAAACTCAGAACGATTAAACATTGCATTTTTGACTAATTTTCCCTTGAATAACATTTGTTTTCCTGCAACATCTTTCTTCACTTCATCAAAGGTCCTACCCGGTGCACCCAGTAATTTTTCAGCATGCTCTCTAAAACAGACAGCACGAATATTGCCTGTTCCATCATCAATAAACACATTTAGGATTGGGACTTGCTTTCCAACAACAGAACCATGCTCAGCACAATTAAACGCCTCACCTTGAGGGAAGACTTTCTTATTACACACTGGACAAGCAGTATAAAACTTAGGTTCAAAAATTTGTACAATCGTAGCAAAGACTTCAGCAACTTGATTTTCTGCTAGATCATTAATATATTTTCTTGAAGCAGGACCCGGACTCGCTCTTTGAGTGAATTGTTTTACTTCACCAATCGTTTCCCCTTCAGGATTAATCTGAATCTGCGCTTTATTTCCTAAATGAACCTCATTATACTGATTATTTTGTTTTACATACCCATTTCTTACTTTAAGAATATCTCCTTCCTTTGCTTTAATAAACTCATTCATAATATTCTCATCCCAACACACCACTCTCACTGTGCCAGTCTCATCACCCACCGTAATATTTGCTACTCTTCCAGATCTCGTTCCAGAATTAAACGACCTTGGTTCAGACACATTCAATACTTTTCCCGTTAACACAACATTATTCATTCCCGGAGCGAGGTTTTCAATCTTAGCAACTTTAGGAACAGTATCAAATAATTGAATCTTTAACTCATTCGCAACCATATGAGCTGCACCTTCTTTAGTAACAAGATCTTCTAACTCACGCACCTTCGCATCAACCTTTGATTCAATATCAGCACGAGAAAGACCAGATTTTTCCACAATCTTATTCACAATAACTTCATACACCTGCTGAATCATTCTTAACGACTGAGAGTTCGACAATAAAAAGGTTTTGGAAAGTAATTATAAGAAGTACTACTGTTTGGGAATAGAATCTTAAGAATAAAGTGCAACAATTTGTTCAACAGTGTGCCAGTTCCTCGTCGTAGCAGACACCTTTAATTCTTTTTCAATAAAAGGATTTGGAAACCCATGCTTCCCATTTATCCTTTGACTAATACTACATAACATCTCTTCTTTCTTTAAAAAAACCTCAACATCCTTATTCTTAGAAAACAACGGAAGAATAACCCCTTTAGCACTTTCTTTTGGAATAAACGTGACAAAACAGTGACTCTCCTCAGACTTCACTTTCTTAAAAGGATTACTTTCTACCATCTCTTTTAACGTATTTAATTCAATTAAAAAAACCTTTACTTCACTTCCAAATTGTTTGACAAGCTTCTCTTCAATATTTTTAAGTAACACTTCTTCTTTTTCATTACTTTCAAACATAATATTTCCGCTTTGAATAAACGAACTTACTTTTTTTAATTTTAAACTTGTAAATAGTTTACATAACACTTCCATCCTAATTAATCTTTGACCAGCAACATTAATTCCCCGTAAAAAAGCAACATACTCCATCAAGACATCCTAAACACTGCCCTTGGAGGAAGATTCACACTTGGATCAAACGCAAATTTAATCGTCCCATACTCTACTCTCATTACATTATCCTCTTTTTCCATTTTTACACCTGGAAGCTTATTTGAAACTAACGATTCACATTCATCAGATAACTTCTGATTTGGAGCAACACATGATGAAAGTTCATTATACAACGTATCAAACACTTCAAATTCCGGTCTTGTTATTTTTCCTTTCAATTGCATTTTATACTCTGATCCTTCCTTTGCGTACTCTACTGGCAATACTGCCTCACTTAATAGGACTTTCTTATTCTCAAGATCAACCTCTTTCACCACTAACCCCTTCACTACCTGTTCATAATTTTTAACTAACCCTTCCCCAATATCCTGCGGTAACAAAGCATTTTGATGACGCATTACTTTCAATGCCTGAGTCTCTTCAAACGGAACATACACGGATTTATAATTTTGTAAGTAAGGAATTAACTCGATTTTTAATTGCTGTTTAAATGATTCTTTCGGATCAAATAAGTCACACGAAGACGACCAAATCACAGTTCCGTCTGCAGTTTTCTTACACTCATTCGTTGCAGCAAAACCGCCATTCTGATATAAACTTAATTCTGCAATTAATCCACTGTATTTAATTGATTGTTCCACATACAATCTCTGTCGCTCTCCCTCATCATAGACTTTGAACAACGCTAACGCAGGATACCCTACTTTTTCAACATACTTCACTTTCCTTTCTTCGTTATGACTATTCATCACAAAGAGCGCGCTAGTCAGCATTAAGGTAAATAATATTGCAAATCCTGGTAATAAAATTGCTCCTTTTTTCATAGTAACGCTCCTACCTGCTCTGGCGTACACCGCTCACAACCTAAGGATAATTGAATAATTAATGGTTCGCTCGCAGTTTCTGTTGGTAACACTACAGATTGCACTAGAAACACATCATCTTTATTTTTTACTAATCCATTAATAATATATTCTTTATTTTCACTTTCCCCTTTCTTTAACGCAACATTCCATCCATTCACTCCTTCGACTTGCGGTTTAGGTACATGACTTAACGCTTCACTAATCACACTTCTTACTGCAGGGTCAAAGGAGCTAGGATCTTTTGTATATTTTAAAACCAATACATCTCCAATTGACACTTGTTCTTTCGTCCCATCATTATCAAGATCAAATAAGACTTCTTGCTGTACAAGTCCAATAATTACATCACCGGACGCATCTTCCGCAGGTTCTAACGCTAACAAATTTCCCCCAC
>JBAZPJ010000009.1:0-18002 GCA_041648255.1 Candidatus Nanoarchaeia archaeon | reverse complement strand
TCTTTTAAACTCGTTCTTAATTCATCATGGAACGCTCTGAGACGTTTATTCTCTTTCACTTTTAGGAAAATGATTGTTTTAGAAGGCCATTCCGGCGTATCATAAAACGCTCCAACTCCTTCAATCTCTATTTCTAACGGTAAATACCTCTTAACAATCGGTTTTATTTCCGGAATTAAACTTTTTATATATTCATCTTCATGATCTGTTTCATACCCGAGATACTTCAACCCTAGATGTAATTTATCTAAAGACATCGGCTTTTCTACTAACCCTTGCAATCTCTTTAATTGTTCTTGCGCAACCTCTTTTACTTCTGGACAGAGAATCTTTAATGTAAAACACGATCCATCAACATACTTGTGAACTTTCATTATAAGAATAAAAAAACGCCGAGAGCAGGATTTGAACCTGCATGTCCGCAAGGACACCAGTTTTCTTTTCTCTAATTCAAGACTGGCGCACTACCAGATTATGCGCTCGAGGATCATTAAATCTATCTCGGCATTGCTCGGCGTATTTTTTCTAATCTCTTCTTTTTCTTGGAATGATGGGACTGGATATACTTTATAAATGTTTCAATGCTTCTTGTTTTCAGCAATAGCTCATAACTATCTCTCTTACCTTTCCTCTTGTACGGCCCATTTAATGAAGCCTCAATTTCTAAATAATCTGTTAAGGTCTTAACTTGACTTATTCCTTCTAAGTTTGTAGATGAAAATCTGACTCTTGGAATATTATCGCTAGTTATATCTGTAGAACCATCGCCATCGAAATAACCTTGTATGAATCTCGCTTTTACCTTCCTGGAACCATTCATCACAAAACTTGGAACAAACCACTCTGCTTTCCCAATTTTTACATAATTCGTTATATCATCAATGACTTCATTCTTACTGATTGACACTCTCATAACGTTATGATTACTTTTTATTATGTTGGGATAATATCCATAAATCTTCCTTAACAACTCTCTAAATCTATTTAATAAAACTAGATCAATATTTCCAAATTCAATTATCTTTTTAAATTGCCTGCTTGGATAACTTTTACCTCGTCTCTTATCGTATTGAAGAAATTCAGTAAAGTACTCTCTATGGGTTCCATCTGAACACAGAAGACCAAACATTTCCGCTCTATCTCCCTGATTAGTTCTCATCTCTTCCCACCTCTTCTTTAGAGAAGTTTTTCTTCTTTATAAGGAAATCGTGGGGTTGTCGTTAGTGACGCATGTAAAAGTTTTAATCGTCACCCGACGCTTAGGAGTATATCACCTCTCCTTTTTAGAAAAAACAATCTGACACAGTATATAAAGTTTTCAATAGAAGTCAATTAGCTTTCTGCATTCTTTTGAATACTGATTCAACAAAATTAAGATTTGTCCTTAGTTCGTCGTCCCCATATCCCCTTGCCTTTTTAAGATCTTTAGAGAGCGATACTTCAGTCTCTTTCATCCGTGCGTTTTGAGCTTTATTATATTTATCCCCCAAATACATAGACCCCCCTTTAAAGCTCCAATAAGTTTCCATCTCTGCTTCTATTTCTTTCAGGAGATTACGTAGATCAGAATTAAAATGAAAGCGAATACTCTCATGGTGAATAATCTTTACTGCTTTTTTCTGATCCACATTTAATTCTTTAAATTGTTTTACAATTGCGGTAGGCTCTTTTGCAGAAGCAGGAGAAGAAGCACCTAAACTTCCAACACCAATTCCAACTGCAGCCCAAAAATTACGTAACCTCTTTCCCATATCCTTTCTTTCTCATTACCCCTATATAAACCTTTTTTTCCAAAAAACGTTCTTTCTTTAACAATCTTTAAAAACAACAAGAAAAAAGAAATACTAATGGCTTTTGGATTTGAAAACACTTTAGGATTTTTTGCATTCTTATCCTTAATTCCCTTAATCATTATTTATTTAATTAAACCAAAACCAATCAAACAAGCTATTCCCAGTTTAATGTTTTTTATCAGCAATAGCAAATTAACAACCAAAGACACATTCTTTCGCCACTTCCAACGAGACTGGCTCTTCCTCTTACAATTACTCGCAATTCTCCTTTTAGCAGCATCAGCCACCCTCCCCTTCTACAGCCACGAAGCAGACGTCACCTCCGGACACACTGTCTTTGTCCTAGACGTTTCCGCAAGCAGCAAAACAATGGAAGATGGAACAACACGACTAGACTTAGCTAAAGAAAAAATAAAAGAATTAACAGGACCACAAGCAAGTTTAGTTTTAGCAAAAGGAACGCCGCTCCTTGCACAACAAAACGTAGAAAAAAGTGAATTACTTAATTATGTCGGCAGATTACAAACAACAGATGAAGAATCAGCATTAGGAGAAGCAATCCTCCTCGCAGGAGAATTACTCACCGGCACAAAAGGAAGAGTCATTGTCTTAAGTGACTTCATTACCACAAAAGGATTAAACACCGAAACAGCAAAAAATGTTCTTATCTCACGAGGCATTCCCGTAGACTTTGTCAGCACAACCACTACACCAAGAAAGAACATCGGTATCATCAAATTAATTCCAACAGAAGATTCTATTACTCTCTTTGTAAAAAATTATAATGAACAGCAACAAGAAATCACTCTCACTGCAAACGAACAATCCCAAAAAGTAACACTCAAACCGGGAAGCATCGAAACATTAAAATTAAAACCACAAGATGATATAACAGAAATAACCTTAACACCGGAAGATGATTTCATGACTGATAATAAAATCTTTGTAAGCAAACCCTCAATCACAGATGTCACCATTGCTTTAATTACAAACAATCAATCCAAATTCTTACGAGCAGCACTCACTTCTTTAGAAGGCGTTAAGATTGATGTTATTCAACCCCCATTAACTCCAAAAGAAGATTATGATTTGTATATTATTGATAGTATTGATAAAGATAAAATCATCGCAGGAACATTTGAAGACATCCATGAAAAAGTAACACAAGGGGCACACGCTCTTATTCACGTTCAAAAAAACAGCGAGAGCATTGACTACAAAGGACTATTACCAATAAAAATAATTAATCAAACTAAAGCAACAGAACCAATCACCGTTGATCAAACAACAACCTTTACAAAAGACATCGACTTTGGAACCAGCGGAACACTCTTTGTTACAGATAAACAACAAGCACTTTCACTCGCATCACAACAAGGCAGCAGCGTTGTCGCAATGAAACAGGAAGGACAAGGAACCTTACTTTATTATGGGATCTTAGAAAAAGACAGCGACTTTAAACTAAGCACTTCTTATCCCCTCTTCTGGACAAACCTTCTTAAATTCCTCGTAGACATTCCAGACCTAGAAGACATCAACTTGAAAACAGGAACAAGCATCCAAACAAAAGACGGAACATTCGTCACTCTCTCTCACGCAGGAGTCTTTGAGATAGGAAATCAACAACTAGCAGTTAACCTCCTCAATGAAAAAGAATCAGCCATTAATCCGAAGCAAGAAATAAGCAAAAACATTACTAACTTCATTTTAGAAACAGTTAAAGAAGAAGTAAAAACACATTTATTTATCTGGCTCTTAGCACTCGCAACACTCAGCATCTTTGTAGAATTAATCTATACCAAATATAGAGGTGAACTATGAACATCGCTCTCTTTTTACTCACCTACTTTGAACGACCACTCTTCATTCTCTTAATTCCATTACTTGCTTTGATTCCATTCTTTATTTACAAAGACTTTGTTCACTTTAAAGATGAAACTCCAGAACAAAAAGAAAAAAGAAATAGAATAAAATTAATTATTTCACTTACACGAACACTCGCACTCATCTTTATCTTTATCGCCTTCGCAAACCCCTTCCAAGAAGAAGTCACCACCATTCAAGGCAGCCCGAGAATAAAACTCTTAATTGACAACTCAACCTCCATGAGCTTATTTTCAAAAACAGCCGCAGGAACATTACAAGCACAGCTAGAAGAACAAATTCCAGTAGAAACAAGAATCATTGCAGAAGGAGAAAACTCTCCCTTAGGAAGCAATGTCTTAAACTCAATCCGAAAAGATGACAACGCACTCTTAATTACCGACGGATACGCCACAGAAGGAACAGATTTAGGAGACGCAGCACTCTACGCATCCACTATCAATGCCACACTCAATGCATTAATCTTAGAACCAGAACGAAGCGACTCTGCAGTTACCATTATCGGACCAGAAAAAGTCACCTCCAACGCAGAAAACACATTTTACGTTCAACTCTCCCAAACCACCAAACGACCAGTCAATATTATTGTAACACTCGATGGATCAATCATCGCACAAGAACAAACAGACTCTTCCAAAAATATTAAAATTACTAAAACATTTTCAGACGGCTATCATAAACTCCACGCTGCCATCCAAGGACGAGATAGCTTTTCGCAAAACAATAATTATTATAAAACCATTAAAGTCGTGCCTCAACCAAATGTTCTGCTCATTAGCCAAACAGAAACACCTCTTAAAACATTATTTGATCCTGCCTACAAACTTACTGCTTCTCCGACAATTCCCAGCGACTTAACACCATACACCACACTCATCTTTAATGACTTACCTGCTTCTTTTGTTCAACCTTCCTTAGATAATATTATTGACTACACTTTAGATGGAAACGGACTCTTCGTCATTGGAGGAGAAAACGCATACGACACCGGCGGATACAAAGCCTCCCAATTCGAACAACTCCTTCCCGTCTTTGTCGCACAACCAGGAAAGAAAAAAGGAGACATCAGCATTGTTCTTGTTATTGACATTTCAGGAAGCACTGGCTCTACCTTCGGCGATAACAAAGCAGTAGACGTAGAAAAAGCACTCGCAGTAGGAATTCTCAAAGACCTAGCTTTAATCAACAAAGTAGGAGCAGTCGCATTCAACACAGAAGCCTTCGTTCTAGGAGATGTTAAACCCCTCTTAGAACACACTGAACTTGAAGATAACATTGCACGCTTACAAGACGGCGGAGGAACACACATTGGTGTCGGCCTTTTGAAAGCAATCGAACTACTCCAAAACCAAAAAGGAAGCAAAAATATTATTTTAATTACAGATGGAAAAACACAGAATGTTGATCAAGCAGAAGACGCAGTTAGACTCGCAAGTAGCCAAGGCATCAGGCTCTATGTTGTTGGAGTTGGAGAAGGAACAAACGAACGACTCATGGAAGACTTCGCAGACTTAGGCAACGGTGCATTCTACGAACCAGAATCAAAAGATAAACTCAAAATCTTATTCGGAGACAGCGAAACAAGCGGACAACGACGAATCATGCCCTATGTCTACGTTGATGAAAAACACTTCATCAGCAAAGGACTCACTCCCAAAGGAAACATCTACGGATTCAATGTTGTAGCACCCAAAAACACAGCAAAATTAATTGCAACAACCGATACTGGAGATCCCCTTCTTGTCGTCAGTAGATTTGGATTAGGAAGAGTCGCAGCACTCGCAACAGATGACGGAGACTTATACGCCCCAGAATTATTAAATAAAAATAACTCACAAATTTACACCCGTACCCTTAACTGGCTCATCGGAGATCCAGAACGCAAAAACGCTAACTTTATCCAAATCTCAGACGGAATAATTAATCATGAGATGGATGTCCTTGTTAAAAGTAAACAACAACCACTCGTCCAAGGAGCAACATTCATCAAAACAGACGAAGACCTCTGGACAACAAGCATCTTACCAAAAGACACAGGCTACTTTACTTTTGAAACAGCAACCTACGCTGTTAACGATGCAGAAGAATACCGCAATGTAGGACAGAACCCGGAATTAGCAAATATCATCAGCTCCACCAGCGGAAAAATGTTCACCAAAAATCAAATTAACGACATCATTGAATACGTCCGTGCACGATCAAGAAGAGATGTCTTACAGAAAAAATCTTACGCATGGATATTCGCACTACTCGGATTAGGACTCTTTTTAGGAGAAGTTATCACACGGAGGATGTTAAGAAATTTTAATAAATAAGAACAACAAAGAAAACACCATGAGCTTCCTCACCAAAAACCTCAACACTAACCTTCTCATCTTATTATTATTTGTAGGATTTGGCATTGCAGGAATAACCCTCTTTTATATGACTAACTTCCAAGACATTAACGATCAATACAGCCAAAAAGTAGAAGCACTCAACAAAACGTTTAATGAATTAACCTACACCCGCAATGTCATTAATAAGACTAAAGAACAACTTGAATTAAAAACTTTAAGGGAAGAAGATTTGAGCGAACAATATGGAGAATTAAAAGAAGATGAACAAAAAACAGCAGTAGAACGTGACCAATTAAAAAGCACCAAAGCCTCCTTAGAAAAGAAACTCCTTGACACTGAACGCTTCCTTGTCGCAGAAAAACACATTACCGCAGACCTAGAAAAAGAAAATAAAGAGCTGAAAGACAGCGTCCGCAACAGAAGAGATGAAAACGATCGATTACAAGCAGAAATAACACGACTTAGAGCGCAAGGCTGCACATGAAACCCATCCACGAAGCCTTACGAGAATTAAAATTGTTTATTAGTACTTTAGATTTATTTAACCTCCTTTACAGCACCACCTTCTTCTTTCTCTTTTGTTTATTCCTTCTTACCCTTGTTAATCTCCACTGGGGATTTGCTTTTCTTCCCACAACTATCTACTTAGTTATTCTCGCCTATCGACAAACAAAAAACAATCCTTATTTACGTACAGAAAAAACAACGCCAGCCTTACATGAAAAATTGAGAACTGCAGTAGATAATATTGACAAAGAAAATGAAATCGTAGAATTACTCCACCAAGAAGTTGTACGCGACTTAAAGAAAGTAGAAACAGCGAAATTTATTGACTTCCACGAATTGTCTATTAAAACAGTATTATTATTAACAGTCTCTTTCTTAATCATCGTTGTCTCTTACTTAAATGTCGGATTAGACTTACCTGACTTCGCACGAAAAGCACAAGCACCATTAACCCAACTCAAAGAACGCATCGCAGGACAAGACGTCCCAAACATTGATAGAAACGTACCAGACGGAAACTTAACAAGCGTCTTAGGAAATAAATCTTTAGCACTCTTAGGAAAACGAGAAATCATTCTCCAACTCAACCCTTTACAAAGCGAAGTAAATTTAGAAGACATCAAAGACGCAGAAGAAAAAGACTTTAATCCACCTGCTTACCCCAAAGAAATATATACCAGCTACGACGCAGCAAGTGCAGAACAACAACCAAAACAAAACGCTAAGGTTATTAAGACGTATTTCCAACAACTCTCAAAATAAGATGGTGTCACTCACAGAAGCGCAAAAGAGGTTCCACAGCCTCTACGAAGAACTAGGAAAAGCAGTTATCGGACAAGAAGGCGTCATTGAACAATTCTTAATCGCAATCTTATGCAATTCTCACGCCCTTGTTGAAGGTTATCCTGGACTCGCAAAAACCTTGATTGTAAAATCATTAGCAGATTCTTTAGATTTAACGTTTAGCAGAATCCAAGGGACACCAGACCTTTTACCAAGTGATATTACTGGATCTTACATCATTGATGAAAGCAAAGGAAAACGAGAATTCAAATTCCAACCCGGACCAGTCTTCGCAAACATTGTTCTCGTTGATGAAGTTAACAGAGCACCACCCAAAGTACACTCAGCACTCTTAGAAGCAATGCAGGAACGACAAGTCACCGTAGGGAACAGTACCTATAAATTAGAAGAACCATTCTTCGTCTTAGCTACGGCCAATCCCATTGAACAAGAAGGTGTCTTTGTTTTACCAGAAGCACAACGTGATAGATTTTTATTTAAAATTAAGATTGGTTACCCTACACCAGCAGAAGAACTAGAAATCGTCAATAGATATACAGAAGGAAAAGCAGCGCCTCAACTCAAAAAAGTCTTTAACAAAGAAAGCATTATTGCGTTACATCATCTCGTACGAGAAGTTCCACTTGCAAATGATTTAAAAAAGTATGCGCTCAGTATTGTTACAGCAACAAGAGAGAAGAAAAACTTAATTGAATATGGCGCTTCCCCACGAGCATCCTTGGGAATAATTATGGCAGCAAAAGCTAGAGCGTTGATTAATGGAAGGAAGTATGTCAGTAAAGAAGACATTCAAAGCGTAGCCTATCCTGTCTTAAGACATAGAATTATCTTAAGCTTTGAAGCAGAACGCCAAGGATTAACAGAAGATGATGTAATCAAACAATTACTGAAGTGAACCTTATGAAACTCCCTTCCTTAAAAAAACTACTTAAGAAAAAACCTAAAACTACCCTTGCTTTAACTGCAATTGCTGCAGCACTCTTAGCTACCTATCTTTCTCTGGATAAAGATCTTAAACAAGCGACAGCAGAACTTGAACCAATTCGACCAACACCTGCAAAAACATCCACTCCTTCTAAAATTAAAACGAGTACTGAATCTTACGAAGATGCAATCGCACTTATCCAAAAAGCAGAGCAACTCAGAAAAAGAATTAAGACGTTGTCGCAACAAATTAAGGAGTTTAATGAAGAACGCAAGGGAAGATTTTTCTTTCTTTCTTCACTCTCTAAAAATACTGATGCTAATCTTGAAAAAGCAAGAAGTCTTAACATTGTTATCAAAGCAATTAGTAAATATAAACAGGATAGATTTGATGAATGGATTAGGCACCTTGGAAATTATGACTGGGGAAGAATAGCTACAGACCGATTTCTTTCTGATGAATTTATAGATCTCTTTGAAGGAGAAGTTAGCAAAGAATTTATGAGAGAACTCACTCAATCAATGCAGGATGGATATGGAAGAATTAAATACTCTCAAGCCGAAAGCGACCCTCCTGAAACATTAAAACACTATATTCGTGGGGGTCACTTCGGACCCAAAGATTTTCAAGATGGGGGCAAGTCCTACTTCTCACAAGAAATAGAAGCGCGAGAAAATGAAAGCGCTAAACTTACTGCTTTAAAAAATCAAAACGAACAACTTATTAGAGATATCACTTCCTCTCCCCAACTTGCAAAAATCCTCCAAGATGATCTTGCCAATTTAGTTACTGCGAACCTCGCCTTATCTGACTACCTTACTAAACTAAATGAAACCATCGAACTGATGAAAGACACTCTCTTTATTATTTCCAAATTTTGATTGTCTCTTTCGTGATTTTTTCGGAAAATCTTAAGAAAAGTTTATTAACCTACTTTCCTAAAAAGATGTTATGAAAGATTATACTAAACTTTACGCAACAATCTTTTGGATCTCTCTTCTCTCTATCTTATTATGGCTTATCTTGAAAGCGCTGGGTTATATCAACACTCCTCCTCTTGTAGAGCTCTTTCCTCTTTTCAGCGCAGTCTTCGGAGCAGGAGCTTTCTTTCAAATGGTGATGGACATGAAATATAGACTAGGGAAAGTAGAATTGCAGCTTAAATATCATGAAAAAAGAATTAGTAATCTTGAACAACCTTGACTTATTCTGTCTTTCTTAAAAAATCGTCAAACTTACTTTTTAATACTTTTAATTGATCAATCCACTCTTTTGGACGACCCACCCTTTTCATCTGTTCAATTGCAATACTGAGGTGTTCATCCCATCTCTTCACTGTCTTTCTTGAAAACGCCTTTGGATTCTTTTCTAATATGTTCAGATCTTTTTTATATTCACTTATCATAAAATTTAACTTTAATTTATCTAATTCCATACTGGAACCATCCTGCTCACCTAATCCACTAAACCACCTTGCTAACCTCTCAAACATCCTCCTTTCTTTACTTCACATTCTTATAAACCTTTTTCCTAACCTTTATTAATCACACATAACCAATTATCCTTTAATGATTGAAACAGACTTCCTCCATCAACTCGATAAATTCAGTGTCATCTTTAAGAAAAAAGTAACCTCTAGCTTTACTGGAGAACGCAGAACTGCCTTAGCCGGATCAGGATTACTCTTTAGAGACCATGTTGCCTACGGGCCAGGGGCAGACTTCAAACACATCGACTGGAAAGTCTACTCTCGAACAGATAAATTAGTCGTCAAACGATTTGAAGAAGACAGAAACTTAACCGTTCATGTCTTAGTAGACTTTAGTGGAAGCATGAACTTTGGAAATAAATTAAAAAAATATGAATATGCCTCAATGATTGGACTAGGATTTGTTTATATTGCCTTGAAAAATAATGAGAAATTTGTCTTAAGCACCTTTGATGGAAAACTAGACCTCTTTAAACCAAAAAAAGGAGCACGCCAAGTAGTAGAAATCTTAGCCTACTTAAACAAGAAAAAACCAGAAGGAACAACAGACATTGAACAATCTTTAATTCAATATAAACATCAAATTAACTCACGATCTTTAATCGTCATTATTTCCGATTTCTTTTATGATGTGAAAGCAATTAAAAACTTATTACATCGATTAAAAAGAAACCAAGTAAAATTAATTCAAGTCTTAGATCCATTAGAAAAGAACTTTAAATTAGAAGGAGATTATAACTTAGTAGACCTAGAAAGCGAAGAAACACTAAGAACTTATATAGATCCCCACTTAAGAAAAGTCTATTTAGAAAAAATGGAAACCCATCGACAAGCCTTACTCCAAGCATGTGACGAAACAGGAGCACAACTCTACCAAGCAGTCAGCGATGAAGATGTCTTTGATCTCTTCTATAGAATTCTTAATTAAGTTCTTTATAAAACTATAACTATGCACTTCTTTTTGAATCTAATCTTACCGCTGCTGCCCTAATCAATTCTCTATCTGCATATATGTTTCCGAGTCCGTACGCAGTCAAAGGATCTGAATTTACTAACACCCTTCCCGCCTCATGTCTCATTTGAGGATCCTCACTCCCCCACCCCATTATGTACGCCCTTACTGGATCTGTTCTTACAAAAAACGTTCTTGCAACCCTAATTGTTTCTAAATCTCTAGATTTCCTTCCCGCAATATAAGCGTTCACTGCATGCCGTTCTAGCACTTCTTCTTCTCTATTTTCTGTAGCAATTCTGTATCCCAATCTTAGATCTATCTTCATCAAATTTTCTAAAGAATGTACACACACAGCCCGATTACCGCTTTCCTTTCCTGCCCCATATGCTGCAAGAGGGTCTTTCACTAAAAGTCGTTCTAAAGCTTTTTGAATTCGTTCTTTATCATTGTTTCTTAACGCCTGATAATATTCTTCTTCAGCAGAATGTCTTCTTCCCATACTGTGTGAAATAAGGAAATTAATATAAAGGCTTTGACGAGAACTTATTTAATCCTAAACACACATTCTGCACATAAACTCTTCGCATTTTCTAACTTCTCTTTAGACTCAGCATAAATTGTACACAAGACTTCACCTTTCTTTACCACCTCACCAACCTTTCTATGCAAATACACTCCTGCACCCTTATCATTCGGAGCACCAGCAGCTTTTCCAATCCTTGTTACAAGATGATTACTAATCTGCACCACCTTTCCAGAAGATCTTGCTTTTGCTATATAGGTATACTTTCCTACGGATATTTTTTCAGGAGTAACATTTGGATCACCACCCTGCGCTTTAATAATCTCCTTCATCTTCTTTAACGCTAAGCCACTCTCAAGAATCTCCTTTGCTCTTTCAAACCCATCCTTTACCCCAGCCATCTTTAATAACGTCCCAGCTAAAAATAACGATTTCTCTCTTAAATCTGGCGGACCATCGCCCATCAACACTTCTAACACATCCCTCGCTTCCAACGCAGGACCAATCCCATTCCCAACAGGCTGCGAACCATCACTAATCACCGGCTTAATAATTAACCCTAACTTCTTACCTAACCTTACAAATTTATTTCCCAAATCTTTCGCTCGCTCTCTTGACTGAATCTTCGCTTCATCCCCAACAGGAATATCAATCACAATATGCGTAGAATCAGCAGCAGACTTCTTCGCCAAAATAGAAGCAAGTAAAATTCCCTCAGGATCAAGACCTAATGTTCTTTCAATTTTAATCAAAATATCATCAGCAGAAGCAAGATCTAAGGTTCCTCCCCACACCATACACCCATTTGTCTTCTTTACAATACTCATAATCTTTTCTTTAGAATGAGAAACAGGAGCTAACACTTCCACAGTATCACTCGTTCCAGCAACAGAACTAATAGACCTTGTAGAAGTTTTTGGAATTAAGAACCCTGCCGCAGCAACAATTGAAACGATAATTGGGGTCGTTCTATTATTTGGCAACCCCCCTATGCTGTGTTTATCTAATACAATCTTACTTTTAAAATTCAATCTTCCACTATTTCCTACAATCGCTTTTGTTAAATACGCAGATTCATCAAGCGACATCCCTTTCGTATAACAGCCAGCAACAAAGAATGTTACTTCGCTTTCAGTTAACGAATTATCAACAAGATCCTTAATAATTTCATTCATCTCTTTCTCATTTAACACTTTTCCATCTAACTTCTTTTTAATTAACCAGACTGAATTTGGAACTTCCGCTCTTGCTACTTCAATCACATTGTGCTCTTTTAATGCTAGTTCAGCGGATGTATCAAGAAATACCCCGATATATCCTGGTTTCAATAACGTTTCATCATCAGTCACATCAGCAAGACATACTTTTTTTTTAATACGCACTCTATCTAACGCACGAACATCTAACCTTTGCGCATCACTCTCATTAAACAACACTACAAATGGACCACCTGTAGAAATTTCAATAATCTTAACTTTAAATTTCATTTTTCTCCCATATATTCCTCTACTAATCCGGTTACAAAAGAAAGTAAGACTGGACCAGCAACAACCCCCATAAATCCAAAGACACCGACCCCTCCAACAATCCCTAACACAATCATCACTGGATGCATCTTACTCTTCTTTCCAATAATCCACGCTCTTCCAAACGTATCAATCAACGTAAGCATTACACCAACAATAACAATACCCACCGCCATCCCCAACGAACCTTCTACAAATTTAATAATTGCTAACGGGATCCACACTAACGCTGGACCGAGGAATGGAATCAATCCCAATACACCAATCACTAACCCCCATAACACCGGAGAACCGACACCGATAATCCGGAATCCCAATGAAGCAAGAATAAACTCAACTACCGCAATAATAAAAATACCATACACAATCGCGTACGTTGTCTCACCAAGATTATCTACCATTCTTTCTTTATCCTTTAATGGCAAGTTATCTTTCACTTTTTGCACAGTTCTCTCTCCCGCAAGCAACATGTAAAAGAACGCATATACTGCAATTACCGCATGAAAAATCTTTGAAGGAATTGAAACAAGAAACTCAGTAGCAAACGTTGTCATCGCTGTAATCGCCTTCGATAAGAAACTATAAATTGTATCTTTCCACTCTGGATTACTCCCCACAAGATTTGTTACAAACAACGAAGCCTTATCTAACGCACCAGATTCATACGCAGCACTAGCTTCCTGTACAACAGTATTTGCTAAAAACACCACTGGTAACCCAATAATCACAATCGCAAGTGCGGTAATTAGAAACGCGCTCCAAAAGTCGCTCTTAATTTTTTCTTTTAATCGTTTATACCATGGATGAAAAATATAAGCTAAGATAAACGATGCAATTAACGCATTAATAAACGGTTTAATGACGAGATAAGAAATATAAAATAATAACACAAGAACAATAAACCATCCGTACTTATATACATCTCTTCTTTCCATGGGATATTTTTATTATCAAACTTATATAAATCTAACGAAAATCCGGAAGAATTACGGAAAAAGTTCAGAAAGGCATATAAAGATTAAAACGGACATACACTTATGAAACTTGACCTCTGGACCAACGACCCCAAATGGAAAAATGTTAATTTAAAAGATCCAAAAAATAGAAAGAAGTTCCTTCAAGAACAATTTAAAGAAATGTGTGAGTTCTTTGAAAACTTTGAAAAGGAGAATTAAATGGAAGAAAATGATAAGAATCTTGAATGTAGATTCTTTCTTAAAGCATTTCCATCTTCTGAAGGAATTGTCTGGAAATTCGGTTTCTTTAACCAAAATGTTCCTTCTGAAGTTATTATCGTCCAATTGAAATCCCTCTTACGAAATATAGAGAACAGATACTTTGACAATTTTGATCAAGGTCGCTCTAGTTAAGCTCCCAAAAAGATTTATAAAGACTTATCGTTTCCATTTTTCTATGGATGTAGCAGTATTATACTCTGGCGGAAAAGATAGTGCACACGCTATCGACTTTTGCTTACGAAAAGGATGGACCATTAAATATTTAGTCTCAGTAAAACCTACTAGAACAGACTGTTTCTTATTCCACTATGCAACAGTAGAACATACTCCTCTAGTAGCACAAGCATTAGGCATCCCTCATCACTTACTCTCTTGCTCTGTAGCAGATCCAACACAAGAAGCAGACTTAATCAAACAAGTTATTGCTCAACATCCAGTAGAAGCAGTTGTCTTAGGCGGAGTAGGATTACAAGAAACACAATTAGGAAGCTTACAAAAAGCGTTAATGCCTCTTGGTACAGAAGTCTTTGCTAGCCACGCTGGAGAAGACGAAGAAACAATCATGAGAGACATGATCGCACGAGGATTTAGAATTATTATTACCCAATACGCAACAGATGGAATGACCCAAGACTGGCTAGGAAAAGAATTAACCTTAGAGAATTTTGAACAATTAAAAAAATTATCAATTAAATATGGCTTTGATTTACTTGGGGAAGGTGGATATTATGATACATTCACTATTGACGCACCTTACTTTCCCCAAGCTCTTGAAATTAAACAATCACATAAAGTAGAAGAAAGTAAATACTCTGGACATTTAGTTGTAACTGAAATGGCATTAGTAGAAAAAATAAACGTTCCTTCTGTAAAATTACCACTTTAATTCAAAATACTGAACATTCCTTTCTGAATCAAGAATAATGAAGCAATAGTCGTGAGTACTGCGTTCGTCCAATCCATCGCAGCAAGCATCATATACGCAGCAACCGCAACATCAGCCGAACTCACCTTGTCTCCCGCAAGTAAAAAAATACCTCCTTTAATCAAGAGATAGACTGCTAAGGTCATTACAATTGTAGAAGGAAGAATTACACTTAATAACAATACTAACGCTGCAAGAAGATCAAGTATTCCAAGAAGTTTAATAAACATTCACTCAAGAATTTCTACCATTTATTTAAAGACTTCTTTGTTGAAACAGTTACTTTAATGCCTTCTCTAAATCCTCTCTTGTTAAACCAGCTTGTTTTAAAATACTTAACAGCGTCCCCTTTGCAACTTCCGGATGCTGAGGAACAACAGGCTTTCTTTTTATTCCATCCTTCTCTCCTTCCATAATTACATGACTCCCTTTTTGATCCGTTACTCTAAATCCAAGTTTTGAAAGAATTTTTACAATCTCTTTTCCAGAAAGAACTGGAAGCTTCATGCAGTAGCTGCTATTTGTGTAACGATCGGAGAATCACCAGCTTCGAATACCTCTAATTCTTCCTTATCTGCATGTTTTATCCATAACTCAAATGCTTCTTTAAGATTAGAAATTGCTTCTTCTACACTTGTACCCTGGCTTGCTAATTCAATCTCTACCCCTCTCGCTACAAACCATTTACCTTCTTTCTTAATTACTGCAGATAGTTTACATTCCATTCTTTTCACTTAACCTTTAACCTTTAAATAACTGTCGCTTAGTTTTCCGGAAAAATTCTACTTCCAACCGTAGAAATTTATATAAACTATTGACTGAATTGACACTTATGCCCTTAGATAAAGAGTCTCAAGAATTACTTGCTCGTTTAAAAGACTTAGAAGATCGAATAATTTCTGATGAAGAAGTAGAACAAATTGTACATCATTCGCTAGCTAGTCTGGAAGTAATATTCGGACAAGAATCAATTTTAACTCATACACTCAGTAAAGTTAAAGCTGCACATAAACTTGAACATTTGGATCAAGCTATACAAAAATCTCTCAAACGTAGACCTCCGGCTGTTGAAGTTGCAAATGCGGCAGTTTCTTCGCAACTAGTCCGGCCAGATATTGCTATCAATAAAAATAGTGTTATATCCGATTTTCTTGTTGAAAGAGGAAACCTTCCTTCAAAAAGTCTCCAACAATTTCAGGCCTTTTTTAAAAAGTCGGGTGGAGATCTGGAGAGAGCTTTAGCTGGTAAAAATTCCTTTGAAGCAAAAAATATTTTAAAACAATATATTGATGTTTTAGAAGCAGAAAGTCAATTCCTTGAAGAAAACAAGAACCAAATGCTTCATGATATTCGGAACGTTTGGTCACTACAGAATCAACTTGCACACGAGCTTGCTCATTGGGTTTATCTTGCCTTCTCGGAACATCGCACTCATACTTATTATACTGCTATGAACGAAGCTTATTCCTTTGCCCTCCAAAAATCAGCCTACCTTTTTAGTGAAGGTCACGTCTTTACTTCAAAGAGTCTCTTAAAACATATTCTTGAACTCTATCAACTGATTGTCCCAAGAAAAAAAGCTTATGCTGAAAAAGACTATATCTTTATGCGTTCTTTTATTCTTCTTATCTCAATTCTCATTTTGTGTGATGCTATTGCAAGAAAAAATAAAGATTTTCGAAATAAAGAGCTTTTTCTAGAATCTTACGCTGTGACGACTATCAATCAGATCTATGCGCTCATCGAAAAGGCAATTGATAACATTGGACAAAAAGATTACAAAAAAATAATTAAAACAACTCTTTTAAAAACCGCTAAAAACCAACTTAAAAAATGTAAGAAAGAAGTCATAAAAAATCTAGAGACTACTCTAAATAAGCTTCCCGACTTTAGACAGAAAAGAACTAGTAAAGGTGAGTTGGTTGGCAATTCTTTCAAAAGTGAAACTGTTCTAGAGAATTGGAAAGATCTGAAGTTAGCGGTTAGTGCCATTTTGAAAGAAAACACCTCTCCTTTCATTGCATCATTGGATCTCTTGATAATTATAGACGCCTCTAAGGAAGCGGTGGATTATAAAGCAAGATACTTAAAAGCTTTACAAAAACTTATTGAAGAAATTGTTAGTTACTCTGAAGCACAAGTACAAACTCTTTATGAAACGGAGAGTGATTTAATTGCTTTTATGATAAACATTATTAAATCAGAAGAAAAGATTCTATCAGAAATAATTTCAAATCTTTCTTCCTAACTGTTCATTAGAATCCTATTTCGGATGCATAAAGCCCCATTTATCAAGAGCTTCCTTTAATTCCACATTCGACTTCGCAGCTTCAGTTAAACTTATTCCATCCATTGTTGCTTCAATCGCTTGCATTGCAGCCATAGCGCCAGCTCTTGTTCCACGCGGATGACCATGAATACCACCACTTACAAGAATAGTACAATCTTTTCCAAAAATCTTTAACTCATCAGGAATAAGACCGGGATGAAGACCACCAGAAGCAACAGGAAAGGCTGGCTTAATATGCAACCAATCTTGATTCAATAAATGCGGAAACTCTTCTTTTACTTTATGAGAACGTAAGGTTGTAGCAATATCTGTCACTTCATGCCTTGTACCCACTAACTTTCCAACAGCAGTACCAGAATGAATCTGATCCACACCAATCATCCTCATCATCTTTGCTAAGAAATTCATTGTTAATCCATGTTTACCATTTTTATCAAATGTTGCGTGCATTGCTCTATGCGCATGAATTGCCATCCCATAATCACCAAGCGTTTCTCTTAAGGTTTGCACTGCAGCATGTCCACATACAACCACATCAATCATCGCATACTTCCAATCTCGATCATGTAAATACTTCGCTCTCTTTTTCATTTCATCAGTTTCAGCAGTAATATTGAGTAACGCATCTTTCACTTGACCAGTTTCTCTCTCTGCCTTATCTCTAAGTTTAGTCATTAAATCAACTCGTTTGTAAAAATTATTAAAGCTTGTAGAAGAAAGATTTTCATCATCTTTTGTTAAATCAAATCCACCCATCCAGGTTTCGTAGGCAATCTCTGCATGTTCTTTCGCACTAAATCCGAT
>JBAZPJ010000008.1:0-18264 GCA_041648255.1 Candidatus Nanoarchaeia archaeon | reverse complement strand
CGAACAAGGAGCACAAACAACAGCAACCCTCTTCTCAATCATCCAAACCTTAAAACTACAAAACAAAAACATCCTCACAGGACTTCAAGAAATCCTGAAGCCAACTTCAGGATCCTGAACAATTACTTTTATACACAATCTTTATAAGTAAATGAAATAGGAATCAATTGAACAATGAATTATGATATTCTCTTCGCAATTATTTTCTACGCTATCCTCTATCTTGTTTTTTTAAAATACCGCAGTAAATTTGAAGTTCAGAGTAAAATTTTCATTATGTATAAGACCAAATGGGGAATTAAAGCAATGGACCGCATTGCTAACACCTTTCCCGGATTATTACGCGTCTTAGGAATCATCAGCGTCATCACCGGATTCTTAGGGATGGGAGCAATCTTTACCATTCTCTTTCATGGAACGTACAAACTCTTAACATCACCAAACGCACAACCAGTTGTAGCACCAATTTTACCCGGCGTTAGTATTCCCGGAGTGCCAATGTTATCTTTTTGGCACTGGATCTTAGGAATCTTAATTGTCGCAGCTGTTCATGAATTCATGCATGGTATCTACTCGCGATTACACAACATTAAAGTAAAATCCTCCGGCTTCGCATTCCTCGGACCAATTTTAGCAGCATTTGTAGAACCAGATGAACAACAACTCAAAAAAGCAAGCAAGTACAAACAATTATCAGTCATTTCCGCAGGACCATTTGCAAACTTCTTACTCGCAGGAGCTTTTTTATTACTCATCCTCTTTATCTTAACACCCTTCACCCACTACGCAGTCGAAGCAAAAGGCGTACAAATTACCTCCATTGATCCAGCCTTCCCCATTAGCAACACCCCCCTCACTGCAGGCATGAGCATTGACAAAATTAACAATCAAGTAATAAAAAACACTGAAGATTTTATTAAAGCACTTGAAATAACAAAACCAGGACAAACAATCTTTGTTACCAGCGACGCACAAACTATTCCCGTTCAACTCGGAGCAGCAACGGACAATCCAGAAAAACCCCGACTCGGCGTTTCAATCTCACCAAAAGAAGTTAACTTCAAAAAAGAATCACTCAAACCATTCTATCCCGTTTATACATGGTTTGCTCAACTCTGCTTCTGGATCTTTACCATTAGTTTAGGAGTAGGATTATTCAACCTCTTACCATTAGGACCAGTTGATGGCGGAAGAATGTTCATGATCGCATCATTATGGTTCACAAAAAACGATGAAACAAAGGCAAAGAAAATCTGGATGACTGTCACCTTCCTGTGTTTGCTTTTAATCGCAATTAATTTAGCTCCTTACTTATTTAAACTACTCAAATTTATTTTCCAACCAGTGTTAGCACTTCTTATTTTTCTTTTTTAAAAAAATACTACCATAACAAAGATAAATTACCCCCTTACTAACAATGTATGCTTGTCGACACTCACTGCCATTTATTCCACCCTTGGTATGAAAAAGATCTTGAAGAAGTCTTAGAACGAGCAAAAAAAGCAGGAGTACTGTATATCATCAATTCTGGAACAAACCACAGCACTAATCTAAAAGTCCTGGCATTAGCAAAAAAATATCCAAAATTAGTAAAAGCAAGCCTAGGAATTTATCCAGTTGATGCAGTTATAGACAAAGCAGACCCAGAACACGATGCAGAACCAATTGATATCACAAGTGAATTAGCTTTTATTAAAAAAAATAAAGAGAACATCATCTCTATCGGAGAAGTAGGATTAGATTATCATCTTATTCAAGGAAAAGAAAAAGAACAACAAAAGGTCTTTGAACAAGTCATTTCCCTTGCAGAAAAAATAAAAAAACCTCTCGTTGTTCATACCAGGAAGGCAGAAAAAGATTGTATCGACATGTTAGAAACTTCAAAATTAAAAAATATTGTTCTCCATAGCTTCATGCCTAAGCTGAGTTTAGTCAAACGCGCAGCAGATTTAGGATACACATTTTCTGTTCCAACAATTATCACTCGCTTACAACATTTTCAATTATTAGTTGAAGAGGTTTCTTTACAACAAGTTCTAACAGAGACAGACGGACCTTACTTAAGCAGCGTTCAAGGAATGAGAAGTGAACCAAGTCACATCCTAGAATCAGTAAAAATAATCAGTAAAATAAAAAAAATTGAAGAAGAAGAAGCGCAAAAAATAATTTTTTCTAATTTTCAAAAAATATTCCTGAAAAAATAAAAAATCGGAAACTATATAAATCATTATTAACGTAAAATTACTCAGGTAAGAGGTGAAATCACCTTTCTACTTAAAACAGATCTCTGGGAAAAAAGAGGTGACAAGAGAAATGGCAGCAAAAAAGAAAGCAAAAAGTAAGAAGAAGAAGAGATAAACTCTTCTTTTTTTTATTTAATTTTTTTAAATTTCTAACAACATTCCTTCATGCCCCGGATTTACAATCTTAGAATTCTTAATTTTATCCTGCTTCTTTTCATTCTCATGAAAATGTCCGCATACAACTAGGAAGGGATTTACTTCTTCAACAAATTTTCTCGCACTCTTATTTCCACAATGCCCCATCCACAAATCATCTAACTTCGTTCCATAAATCGGAGCATGCGTAACAAAGATCCATTTTTTCCCTTGCAATTTTTTCTTTAAAAAAGGAATTTTCTTTTCAAACTTCACATCTCTTTGCGAAAAACCACCAGTCCCATAGCCGTAGAACGTAACATCTTTGAAGGTAAAAAAAGAATTGTGAAGATCAATAATCTCTGGATGCTTTTCTGCTACCTGTCTAATCTCATCCGCAGTTTCATGGTTACCTGGAATAAGTAATGTTTTTTTCCCAAAAGAAAGAATTTGTTTTACCGCGAACTCTAAATCTATCGCAAAATTAGAAATATCCCCACAGCAGACTACTAACTCTGGATTCTCCTGTCTAATTTTCTTTTTAATCAACGCAAAAGAAGCAGGATCTGCATGAATATCAGTAAACGCAAGAATTTTCATTCAATAAAAAAGAAAGATGGATTAAAAAAGTTTTCTAAGATTCTTGATAGCCAAGCATAAATCCCGCTTCAGCGTCACTAATCTCGTCGTTTTCAACCATCTTATCGAGTTCCTTTCTAAGTTTTCTTCTCCTCATATGCGTGCCCTCCTCGCCTGCTGGATCTTCCTGTCCAACGGCAGCATGCTGATCTGCTGACTGAATAATCTCGCAATGGTTTCCACCTCAAGGTCTATGATTTTTCCCATATCAACCACCTCCAAGAATCATACTTCTTTCTGCCTTAAAAAGCGTTACGCGCGGTTGTCGTTAGTGTCGCATGTAAAACCTTTAATCGAGAACCATCATCTTTGATCTTGAACTTTAACCTTTACTCGGGAGAAAGATAATCTACAATTCTAGACTTCCCACCAGCATAGGATTCCTTCACATTAATCATGTTTGCGCCCACTAAATCCTTCACTTTCCTCTGGAACGTTCTTAAGCCCTTAGAACCACCTGCCTTTTGATAAAGAATAAACAAATCCTTTGTTTCCACACCAGAATTCTCTTTCGCAATCTTTAACACTAATCGTTCTTCCTCATCTAATAACGCGATTGTCTTTGTTTTAAAATCAGAGATCTTTCTCACAGCACTATCCACATGCTTTGGCAACACTTTCCTTGACGCATCATTCTCCGCACACAATCCAGCCTCACGCAAGAGATACAATCCTGTACGCACATCCTGACCCTCAAACGTCTTCGCAGCAAGCGCATTAACATATTCTTCTTCAAACACGTTCGGAACAAACGCAAACTCTACCCTTTGTTTTAAAATCCCTTCTACTTCATCTTGCTTGTAGGATTTAAACTCCAATAATTCAGGAGTCAGTCTCGACTTTACCCTCTGATCTAAATTAACTAAAAACTCCGCATCATTTGTAATTAAAATAAAAGACTTCTTCTGCACTTCTTCAAGCAACGTGTAAAGTATTCCCTGCTCTTCCAACTTATCTACTTCATCAAACACAAGGATTGCTGGCTTTTTATTTAATAACTGTACCGCAACATCCACTAACTCATCCATCCTCTTATTATGCGTCCACGTATACCCTAATTGCTCACATAGATCACAGATTAACTTAAAGCCAGAATCTCTTTTCCAACAATTTAAATAAATACATCTCACTTCATCACTTGTAGATTCCATTTCTCTTAAGACAGATCTCACCGCAGCACTCTTCCCAATACCTGGAGAACCAAGAATAATCATATTCCTTCCAGAACGATTTTGTAATAACGGCTGGATGCATGTCGCAATATGCTTCTGCTGACTTTCTCTAAACTTAATAATCGGAGGAAGATATTCATAATCTAACGCTATCTCATTCAAGAATAAAGATTCATTACTCTTTAATACATTGTTAAAAAGATCTGACATAGCCTTTAGTTAAGAAAAGAAGTTTTTAATGATTTCTGTTTAAGAACAACTATAACTTATTTATACCTGGATAAGCAGGAAGGTCTAGTGCAACATCTGCCGCATGGATAATTCTTTTACCAGAAGAGACAGTACCGCTCCATTCTAAAACAACGATCATATCCTTACCGATCATTTTAACTTCGAGAATTCCCGAATTACTTACGACTCCATTTCCACCACCAAACTTTTGAGCAATCCTAGCCCGTGCAGTATTCCCTAATGCTGCTCTTACACGCGAGGATGCAACCAAGTTCTTTCCTCTTACTGCAACAACAACACTCCTCCCATACTGATATACACCCACCAATTTTGCATCAGGTGCTACATCTGCTTCTTGAGTAGCGCTTGCTTCACGTATAATTACAATAAGCCTTTTTACCCGCTTTAGATCGCGATCAAAACCACCAAATTCTTTATCCATACTTTCTAGAACAGACTCAACAGATGCCAAATATCTTATTGCAACTTCAATATTTCCCGCAGCAATATCTTCCGGAATATCATGTTCTAATCGCGTTACAGCCGCAGTAACAGAAATTCTAAGCTGACGAACCACGTTTTGTTTTGCATCATCTGAAGCGTCAGTAGCACGCTCATACAATACACGTACCTGCGAGAATGAAGCGTTTGTTTGAGGTGTAGCCGCAGGAGCAACAGTAGGAGAAGATAATGCTGCAAGAAGCATGATAATCTGACCAGCTCTTTTTAATTTATCGAAACCCATGGTTGCTTTCTCGCTTCACTTCTTTTTATAGCTTTCGATTTATTTTTTTTCTAATTCTCTTTTTACTTCTTTTATTAAAGAAAATGATTTTTTATATCTCCCATTCAAAAAAAGACTAACACATGGAGCTCTCTCCGCATGCAAATATTCCCTTGTAGAGGAATCGTCAAGCACATACACTGAAAACCCTGGCCAATCCCCTTTCTGTTTAAGCTCTTCCACTTTTCTTTCTAAATCGGAAGATACATGCTCGCAGTTATCCACTATTCCTTGCAATTCCTTTGAATACGGCGCACCATCTAAAAAATTGGTAAATAATCTTGAAAAACGTTCACTCCTCACCCCTTCACTCCGTAATTCTTTATTCACACATTCCGCATAGCTCGACGTTTTATCAAGAGGCAATGAACTACTTTCAATCACAGAAACAAACTCTACATTTTTTCTGTATTGACCATACAAACGATTCGTCTCTCGAACATCATTCAATGCTAAGGCATCGTTAAATCTCCAAACATGAAAAAGAGTTTCCCCACTCCTTCCTTCCAAAAAAAACTTTTTTCCATATTTTCCAAAGCGTTGAAAACTATCAAATGAATATAAAAATGGTCTACCCTCCGCATGAACAGAAGCAACTCCACTCATTGCTAATCCTACAACACCCAATACCTCTCTACGAGACACTACCATCCCACTTAGGATAAACATAAACGTTTATATCCCTACTGATCCAGAATAGAGACTCTTTCGAAGTTATTCATCCATGTCTTTTTCCATACTCTCTGCAGAAGCACACGCAAACATTGTAACTAACGCTGTTTTAGAAGAGCTTAATAAAAAACTTTAAAAAAAAGTTAATGCAGAAAGAAAATGTATTTTTCAACTTTAGTTCTGGCTTTAGGTTTTTCTGTTTCAACTTTCTTCAGACAAAAATATACAAAGAATTAGAAATGCACCAGGGCCCTATTTTCAATCAGACAGATTGCTGTTTTATTGCCTTGCTTAAATTTTTCCTTAACTTAACTAAACTTTCCATATACCCCTTGTAATCCTTTCCTTCTTCTTTCACCTTCTTTCTAAGAAATAATTCTAACGGCTGCTTATACTGCTCCGCAATAACTAACCAGTCTTCTAAGGTTTTAAGATCTTCTTTTGCTTTTGTTATAGAAACAGGCAGAGGCACCAATCTTGTTTTGTTTACTTCCCCCGCGTTTTGAACTTCAGCCAACCAATCCTGATACTTTTCTTCGATATCAGTCATTCTTAGGAATTCATTCTTAATTTCTCTGATATCTCCCATAATCATTTCTTCACCAGTTTGAATAATTAACTGCTCTAATTCCGTGAGCAAATCCAGATACTCTTGGTATTCATCCCTCCCTAAAACAATTCTAAGACCCTCCTTTCGTTCGCCTTTACTTTCTTGAATGAGTATCTGAACATATTGCGAATCCGCTTCTATTACCTCACCAATAGGAACGCCCTTCTTTTGAGAATAAACCTCTTTCATTTCTCTTAATCGAGGAAGAGTGTCCTTCAAGTAACGAATTAATCCATCCATCTCTTTTTCTTTGATAACAAGCTCACTCTGCTCTTTTTTTATTTCTTTAATTTTATTGCCCGAAGCCTCTTTTAACTGCACTACAAGCTCTGCCTTTTGACGCTCAATTTGCTCCCTCATTGTATTCCCCGAAGCACATGCAGATACAGTAAGTGAAAGTACTGCCGCGAACACAGCCTTAGAAGATCGAGAAGTAAATTTTTTAAAAAAGTTAATGATAAAAGAAAAAGGATTTTTCATTGTTAGAGAAGTTTATATCTTACCCTTAACTGCACCTTTTCTTTAGGCCGAGCTTCTCTCCATTTACCCTCAATGTTGACAATTTGAAATTTATCTGGTTTCAATTTTAACGCTTTTGCAAGAACACTCTGCGCTATTGTTTTCTGCATATTCTCTGATTTACCCGCAACCTTAATTACAGTAATTGTTGCAGACTGAGGAGCCAAACCTCTTTTATCAACTGAGCTGGGTTTTTCAACTTTAGCTGTAGGCTTAGGTTTTTGTTTTTCTTCTTTCGCTTCTTCGACTTTCACTTTAGCAGTATTTACTTGCACTTCCATTCTCTTTACATCGGCAAGAGTTTCTGGAACTTCATCTAACAACTTACCCAGACCCTGAGTACGTAATCTTTCACCATATCCTTCAGCCTTCTCACTAATACCTCTTACTAAGATTAAACCATCACGCACATCATTAATTTCTTTTTGAGTAACAACGCTTGGATTTTCTTTTATCTTTTTCATTAATCTCATATGATCTGCAGTTACAGAAGCAGTAAGTACACTCAAGTCAGAAGTGAATTTTATCTTAAGATTTTGATTATTTTGATCCTGTTCTAATTTAACACTAGATCGAAAGACTTCAATCACAGCTCTCGTAGTTTGAGGAGTATACGCTTCCGCAGGCTTTGCAGGAATTAAACCACTTACAGCAATAACAAATGCAGCAATACCAGAACTAGCACCACCAAACATTGATCTAAATCCATCCCAAAATCCCATAACCCCTTTCTGAAAATAGACCTTAATAAAACTTCCTACACTTCTTTGACTCCATCTTTCGTCACCGCAACAAAACGAACACCATATCCTAATTTTAAAATAGCGGAAATGACAGCCATATGTTCTTTTCCTGTTCCAGAAACAAGATTAACCGCCGCCTCCGTCCCTTTAATATGCCCATTCAACTGATCTTTGATATCATCCCTTAGTTCCTCCATACCTCTCCTCGGATCAACAATAACAAAATTAGATTTCTTACTTGGAGTAAAATTCTCTCTTCCAAATTCGTTCGTTACTAAAAAAATAGTATCCCATTCCTTTTCTGTAATCAAACGATTCACATGACCCCATGTTCCTTTTCCCGTTGTTAAACACGCAATTAAATCCATACCAGAGAGAAACATCTATGATTTATAATAGTTTTGCCAACTTTACCGGAAACTTTGCGGAACATACCCTTTACTTAAAAAATCCCCAAAGGTGGTAGCAGCAGCATTCATCTTATCTTTCTCTGACCGTTCTTCTCCCTTCGCTTTCAATTCTAACACTGATCGAGCTTCTTGCTGTAATCTTGAATAACTCGTTAACATATCAATATCCCAAATATCTCTTCCTAATACTTTTGTTAATGCAGATTGATATTGTTCAAGAGGGGTCAATAAAATTGGTTCTTCAACTTGATACCTTACTAATTCAGCTGGATCTTTCGAGAGCCACCATTTATTCTCGCCATACTTCGCTCTTGCTTGAGTAAGATTGTTTTCGAAATATTCTTTTGTTGCCATAAATAAGGATAGTCTAGCTAATTAGATAAAGAAATGTGGGAATCAGGATCACCACAAAATTGAGTTTAATAAAAATTAATTAAAAAAATAAAAAAAGAGGTTTATTCTACCTCTGCTCCAGCTTCGTCTTCAATACCCAACTCTTTCATTTTCTTCTTAATCTTATCTTTTAAGTTGAGTTCTTTCAAGAGTTCTTTGTACCTATTTCTAATCGTAACTTCTGTCACACCAGCAACATCTGCAACTTCTCTTTGTGTTCTCTTCTCATTATTCATCAATGCCGCAACATAGAGTGAAGCAGCAGCAATCCCAGTCGGACCACGACCAGAGGTTAATTCCGCTTCTCTTGCTTTATTCAAAATATCAATTGCTTTAGACTGAGTCTCTGCAGACAATTTTAATGCGGAAACAAATCTTGGTAAGTAATCGATTGGATTGCTTGGTAAAATTCTAATTCCTAATTCTCTTGTGATAAAACGGTAGGTTCTTCCTACTTCTTTTTTATCAATACCAGAAGCTTCAGATAATTCATCAAGTGTCCTTGGAACCTCATGCCTTCTGCAAGAAGCATATAATGAACCAGCAACAACCGATTCCATTGATCTACCTCTGACTAAACCACGTTGAACTGCCATTGTATAAATTCTAGACGCTTCTTCTTCAACAGACTTTGGTAATTTCAAATATGAAGAAACTCTCTTTAATTCGGCAAGAGCTAATTTAAGATTTCTTTCAATAGCAGTAGAAATTCTATGCTGCCATTTTCTTAATCTAAAAAATTTATTTTTTCCTTTAGCATTTAATTGATAGATATCCCCTTTCTGACCAATATCAGTTCCTAATCCCCTATCAAATTTGGTAAACGTCATTGGTGAACCAGTTCGACGTCTCTTAGAAGCTTGATCTTCACTAAACTCTCGCCACTCTTGACCAAAGTCAATCATCTTTTCTTCAATAACAAGACCGCAATCATTACAAATCGCTTCACCGCGATCCTTCTGTACTAAGAGACTAGAGCCTCCACATTCAGGACATTTTCGAGTGTATTCAGCTGGCATTTTGTTCTCCCCAAATTTTTTACGAAGTTCACTACCCCTTAATAACTCCATAAAAACCTTTATATATCATTACCGTATCACCTATATAAGCCTTCCTGTTCCCACTTTCCACCCTTTTTCTTCTTATGCATTGTAATTCTTTATAACATTTAGGTAGTGGAGTGAAGAAATCTTAATAAACACGGCATTTTTCACCAATAGCTATGAACACAAAAACCCTATCCCTACTCATTTTATGTTTATTGCTTGTCCCAAGCATTTACGCAGCAAAAACTCTGGATCAACATAACGTAGAATTAACCCCCCAAGAAAACATTACTTTTACCTTAGAAGAAAATAGCTATGTCAAAGTACGCACTTACGAAAGAAGTACTATTCTTGTTAATGTTGAAGATACTGCAACTAGCTTTACTTTAACTAATATCAAAGAAGATGGAACCGCAGAAGTAACTATTAAAACAGAAGATGCCCGAGAAATTGAATTAAAACTTGGAGAAAAACCCCATCAAATTCCAATCAAATCAGCCATTCCTATTATTTACATAGAAAACGCAGTTTACCACGACGACGACAAGGAAGCAGACAGAAATGTTGTTCTCCGCATTACTGTTCCTGTTGTGAATAAGTTTACTCCAAAAACCAATAAAACCGTCATCGATGTAACCAATATTACCACAGAAGAAGAAGAAGAACCGAAAGATCCTTACCTCAAATACTTCCTCATCGCAATTATTCTCCTATTAGTTATTATCATTATCCTTGGACCAAAACCTAAAAAGAACCAAAATATACCTGCAGTAGCACAAGCAGAACATACACCTGAAGTTAAAGAACCAAAAGCAGAACCGGAAAGTAAAGAATCAAAACCTAAAACTAAAAAGACAAAAAAGAAAATTAAAGAAGAACAGCGTTCAGAAGACCTTCCTGACCCGGACGAGAAGTAACTCTTGCTTTTCCTATACTTGTTTCAATAATAGCACCTTTTGTTAAAATATTTCTTCTTACAAAATTTCGATTAGCAGGATTCTCAACTACTGTTTTAATATCAACAACACTAGACTTCTTTGTTTTAGGATTGAATACATTCGCTTTATTGACTGCGAATAAGAATTTTTGAATTTCTCCGCCACGAAGACGCTTTTCTTTCACAGAAAGCTCTCCAACTTTTGAATTAGCAGGAATACCACCGCGAGTAGCTAATCTCTTTGTAATTGGTTTGTATCTACCACCAGAAATCTTTCGTCTGGATCTTTCTTGACTGATTGCCATGGGGATGGGAACAGGACGGGGTTTAAAAAGATTATGGATTCAATTAAACTACTTTTAAGAGATCTTCACCATGCGTTTTTGTTTTTATTTTCGTAATAACTTCTTCAATGATTCCTTTGTTAATAATAAAGGTTGTTCGAATAATCCCCGTATAAGTGAGGCCTATAAACTTCTTCTGACCCCACACTCCATACTTCCTACATACTTCTCCATCTGTATCTGCAAGCAACGGAAACGGAAGATTGTATTTTTCTTTGAACTTCTTATGCTTCTTCTCATCATCCTTACTAATTCCTAAGACTACTACACCTTTCTTTTGAAATTGATAATAATTATCTCGTAAATTACATGCTTCAGCAGTACACCCCGGCGTATCATCTTTAGGATAGAAGTAGAGAATGACTTTCTTATCTTTAAAATTAGAAAGCTTAACAAGACTGCCTTCATCAGTCTTTAACTCAAACTCTGGCGCCTTCTCTCCCCTTTTTAACATGCCCTTACCAGTTCATTTCATTTTAAAAACATATCTCTAAAACTCCTCTAAACCCCTATACAGAAAGGTTTAAATAAAAGACACAGAAGCACACTTGCATGGAACGCATGGAAAAGAACTACGAATCAAGACCTTTAGATACATTAAATGAAGGACGCGGAAAAAACGTCATCCTCGATCTTAAAAATGGGAAACAACTTATTGGAAAACTAAAATCGTTTGACATTCACGTTAACACTGTGCTAGACAACTGCGAAGAAAAAACTAACGGAGAAGTTACCCGCAGACTCGGAACAGTCTTTATTAGAGGAGACACCATCGTCTTTATTTCTCTCGCCTGACTATGACAAAAGGAACACCAGCTATGGGCCCTAAGGGCAAGAAAAGTACTTTAGTTATACCTTGCAGAAGATGCGGCAAAAAAAGTTATCATGTTCGCAATCACGTTTGTTCATTCTGTGGCTATGGCGCAACAGCAACATTAAGACGATACAGCTGGCAAACCCGCTGGAAAGGAAAAACTAAACGAGCAAAGAAATGACACCACCACTCGTCATGGAATTAAAATCAATTCTAACCCACATTCTTAACATCGACAATAAAGGCTTACGAAGAATATCCCTAGAATTTGCAATGGAATTATTATCAGAAATAGAAATGGATTATACAAAAGCTGAAAAAGCGTTGAAAGCAGAAATTACCGGCAAACGAAAAGAAGCAGATGAATGGATAGAAAGGATATTAGATGATTTAGATAAAGTAGAATATGGAAAATAAATTCTTTTATAATTTAATCACTAAAGGAGTTGACAAATCTGTCTTGGTCATTTCCCTTCGATTCAGTTCATAATTCATCAAAACTGAAAGAGTTTTTTGGCTATCTGTAACATTTATGTGAAGCGGCATATCAGTAATTATGTTGTTAATTGGATAGCTTACTTGAAAATCTACTTTTTGTAAAGCAGGAACAATCCTTACATCGGAGACAATTTCCATTCCCGATTCAGAATTCTCTCCACCCCTAAGGTTTATCCAAGGAGTTACAGCTCTCACTATTCTCGCTGGCAAATCCATTATTTTTGGTATGTTAAAAGGCTGGGTCTCTCTTTGATACGGATTCGCAGAACCACTTTCAGGAAAAACAAATAATAAATCAAGATCATTATATTTCCCTCTTAATGAACTTCCAAATGCAAATACTTCCACTTTTGGATTATATACTTTTGCACTTCTAACAGCTTCACGAACAACAATTTCATCTCCCGCTGGTAAATTTTCAAGATACCTCTGTGCTAGTTCTTCACTAAAGTGATTAAAATGCCGAGGTTTCTGGGATAATGCAGATAATAAATTCGGCATGGAATCAAAAAACCCACTATATCTAGAAGCAAATAATTCACTCTGTCCCTGTTTAGAAAGATCCTTATGACTTGACCCAGTTCCTACTTTTTGTTCAAGAGGTAATTCCATAAAAATGAGAATCCCTGAAGGTTAATAAATCTTTCCTTTGTTACTACTCATAAGAGATATCTAATTTTTTAATGACTCCCCGTTGTAAAACTCTAAACGTTTAATCTTATTTCCTTCAAGTTCAAGTAATACATTTACATAAGAACCAAAACCCGCATTAATTGCAGTGGTCTTTCCGATCTTACAACTTGTAAAATGCTCATGCATATGTCCACCAATACATACTAAAGGCTGATATTTTTCAGTCATATTTCTTGCAATGACAGAACCAAAATGCTGACCATTTCTTGGAGAAGCAGGATTATTAATCATATCGATCGGCGTGTTATATGGAACATTATGTGATAGGAAAATTACAGGCTTATCTGTCTTTTTAAAAAGAGATTCTACCCTTTTTGTTTGTTCATTATAATCTTTCTTTATTCTTACTAACTTCCTAGGATTATCCTTATAACGAGCTAAATCTTCTTTAGTTTGAGGATACTCGGGACCAGAAATAATCCCATGACCCACAATTTGATGCGTTCCAATATCTAAAAACTTGTGATGAAGATCAACCACATTCTTTAAACCTTTAATCAACGATTTCCAATAGTCTATCTCAACAAATTTCCATCCTTCCTCTTGATCACTTCCTGTCCAATCCCAATTACCTGGAAGAACATACACTGGAACATTAAAAGAATTTAGATATTCTAATATTCCCCTTCCATCTGCTCTGGACTTCTCAATCATTTTCTTAGCTTCTTTCTTTCCCGCAAGATCCCACCAATTAACTTTTGATTTAGGATTCTCTAATTTTCTTTTTAACGCCTCAAACATATATTTTCTTGGAGCGTCAGAACAAAAATCGCCAGGAGCAATAATCGCATCAAAATCTTTGAAATGAATAATAGGTTTATTCCCATGAAGATCTCCAATAATCAAGAATTTTACCACGCTCTTTCTTTTATGATTGCATTTAAATTTCTTTCCTTCTTTCTCTTTTTATGGCTTATACTCCTCCACCTATTCCAAAAATTGAAGTTCCTACAGAAGAAATTGATATAAACATTCGTGGCGTTCTCTTTCAATTAAATAGTTTTTCTTCCTTTAAAACAGGAATGAGCTGCTCTGGACATAAAGAAGGAAATACCCATTCACATGGTTATATTCTTGGAAAAAGAGACGGAGCGGAAGAACACTATGCTTTACTTATTACACAAATTCAAGCAAAAACAGCTGATTACGACACAAAAGCACCCACCTCTTTCAAAATAGAAAGCTTAGGATTTGGAAGAGGATATGTACCTGGCAATGAAGTATTTTCAATACGCCTTTATCCTGGAAAAGAAACTGAACTCATTACACCTTCAGGAGACCTTATTGATCTTTATTATCAAACTGATGACCCACAAGAATTAACCCGTAGAGAAAAGGCAATGAAAAAATCTTGGAAAAATCTAGAAGGCATCCTCAAACTCTTACGAAGACAAATCTAAACTATTATAAATAACGAATTAGTACTTTTTTCTATGCGGGGATTCCAGAGCGGCCAAATGGATTAGGCTTAGGCCTTCTAAACTCGAAAGAGCAAAGAATTTGAGACACCTAATGGCTTAGTGCCTTCGCAGGTTCGAATCCTGTTCCCCGCATTCATGCTTTAAGGCAAATACTCTTCTTTCTTTAACACTGATTTAAATTTCTTAAAAGAAAACACATATCCTTTCGCAGCAGGATGAAACCCGTCTTTACCAAAATAAATCTCTGGAGAATCCCGAAAAGGAATATTAATCAATTCATCGTTTAACAAATCAATAAACAATACACTCTTCTCTTTTGCAATTTTTATAAACAATTCATTTAATTCATTCTGCCGTACTTTATAATGTTTCTTTAACGAAGCTGGAAGCTGAGGAACATAATCAATCCTCCCACACATACTCAACACTACTTTCTTACTTCTTTTTTTAACAGTATCAATTAATTTTTTTAACTCCTTCTCAACGTGACTTTTCCTTGTAAAACGAATCACATCATTCCCCCCAACACTAATTAAAATAAGATCATACCTCTCTTTTAATGCACGGTCTAATTGCGATAAAACATCCTTCGTTCTTGCCCCAGTTACTGCATGATTCTCAATATGACTAGCAGGATACAGTTTTCCAAATAAACCTGCAATCGTCTTTTTAGGAACAGCACCCACCCCCACCTGCAAACTATCACCCAGAAATAGAATACTTAACTTTGCATTCTTATTAATCTGCTGAAATGGCAAGACCCTCTTTGCATCCAACCGATACGACTGCAATTCTTTCACTTTTTTAAGAAACTCTGGTGCCATTCCCCCTAGAAATCGACTACAGCATTAAAACCTTTCCTATTTTTACTTCACAAAATTTATATAACCCCTTTCAAAAAAAACATACCACTTCTATATAATCTATATCGCCAAGCATTAAATTAGAAAAATGCCCCATCATCTATTACAATGGAAAAATATTTCATCACACGCATCAGAGATCTTCAGCGCATTCATTACGAATCTAAAAAAATCTTACCCTTTCAACGATTAGAACCCGCAGCACCCTTAAAACTCCTCTTTTTAGGAGACAGCTTAACTGTCGGCGTCGGAGTCTGCTCTGAGCGCAGCCTTCCCGGATTATTCGCCAAAGACTACCTTAACGCACACATCGAAACCCACGCGTTCTCAGGAGCAAAAACACAGCACGTTCTTCACCAACTAGAAAAAGCCTCAGAACGCCATTATGATTTCGCCCTTATCACAGTCGGAGCAAATGACATTTTAGGATTTACACGCACCAACGTCTTAGAAAAACATCTTTCCTTCTTGCTCGAACAAGTAAAAAAGAAAAGCGACCACGTCGTCTTAACTATTGGAGGAAGAATGGACTATGTTCCCCTTATCCCCAAAATCTTTCGCAAACACTTCTATGAAAAAGAAGCAAGAATAGCAAAAATGTTTAATATTATTGCAGAACAGAATGGCGTCTTATTCCTCGACTTAGCACATGACGAACTTATTAACCAACCCTTCAAAAACTATCCCGAACAATACTTCTGTAGGGACGGACTCCATCCCAATGAACGAGGATACCAATTTGCTTACACACAAATAAAGCACACATTACATCAGCAAGGATACCTACCCTCTTGTAAAACTATTTAAATAAGAAAATATAGAACTTATTTTATGAATACCTTCAAATTTTCCTTGCTCTATCTTAAACTTGTTACGCTCCTTATTTTCGTTTTTAGTTTTATTGGATTCTTTACTGTCTCTTTTGATCCCTTTGGATATTTAGAACAACAACTTATCCTTAACCTCTATGGAACACCCACTTTTCCTGCAGAAGCTATTCCCGCATTCACGTTCGCCTTTTCTTTATTCTGCCTAGCAAGCATTCTCTTAGCAGTATTCCAATACGCGATCATTCACTATGGGTTAGAAAAGAAACAGAAATGGGCTTATTACACCATGTGTCTAGGAACACTCATCTGGATCGGAGGAGCAACACTTATTAGTTTAATCTTAGGAACACCATCCTACATTCGTTACTCTGTCCTAACAATGATCATCTTACTTGTACCTCCCCTAGTTCTCTTAAAAAAATATTTTTAATACTACTTCACCATGACTAACCTTATATAACCCCGCCACTCTCTTACTATATGCCTTCAAGCAGAAATGAAGTATTAGAAAAATTTCTTCAATTGGATAAAGTCTTATGTGAATTTACCACCAACCATCGAGCTGGACAGAAAGAAGCACTCGCAGGAACAGGACAAGCAATTTCACACTTATGGAGACAATGCAACGCACTCCTTCCAGCAAAAACTTCATCCCACACCAAAACAATGTTAGTTGAAATGAGTACGGGCATTACTCATCTTCGAGAAAGTACAAATCCCGCTTTAATCCCAAAGACAAGAGAAACACTCAGCTCTCTCGCAGCAGAATTAGGATTTTCTGCACCCTTCAAAGAACGAAAGTAATTATCTTTTTTTCATTAACCAGTATCTAATCATATTTAATAATCCAATAATGATTATAAGAAGAATTGCCAATACTAAAATAGAAATACCCACATAGGTGAAAATAAAAATTAAAATAATTAACACTAAGAAGAAGAATCCTATTGCCATAAATGCGATGAATGGCATAATAAAATTACTTACGTTTGAGACTGCACTAGTAAAGATTTCCTTTAGTTTCTTTTCAGGATATAAGACGGATAATAAGAAGATGTATGAAATTACAATTAAAAGCACTATGAGCAAGATTAAAATAAATAATGACGCTGACGTGTCTTTATAGAACCACGCGGATAAGTATTTTAAGAAATAAGCGACTGTAGCGAAGAATAAAAAAGATGGAATTAAAGACATAAGAAAGAACCGTTTAAAAGAAATCTTTGTTAATAATTTCCAAATAATACTATGAAAAACAATCCACAATAAGAAGACACCTAACGGAACTCCAATTAAATTAAGCCATAAAAATCTTGTAAGTAACGAATCTAATTCATCCACTGACGCTGCAGCAGTCTGCACTTCTTCATTTGATACTTTTTCTTTAGATAAGGTACTTTCAATTTCTGAGACTTTTGAAGAATAATCCTGCACCTGATCAAAATAAGACCTTGAAAGATCCCTACTGAAGACAAGTAAACTGATTAATAATACAGTGAAGATTACTTCTAAACTGAAAATAAGAATCTTCTTTTTCATCACTAATCGAGAAATAGGCTTGTTTAAAAGAGTTATGTAATACGCTCCGCAATTAATAACCCTCTATCTAACCTAAAACGGTATTTTCTATTCCCAATCATTTCTTCGCTTTCAATCATTGTTACTTCCACCTGTCTTGATCCTTGAACAGTTCCTGAAGCATCTGCATAGAAAAGATACAATCCAGCCCTACTCTCTCCAAACTGAGAAACATAGAATCCGTCAGTTTCAACTTCCGTTTGCACATAATCATTCCCTGCCGGCCTTTTCTGAACATTTTCTCTCACTCTTACAGCCCTCCCCTCTTTGAAAATGAAAACATCAAATATCTTTATCTGAATACCTTCTCCAGAAAGCCGAGCATTTGTAGAAGTTGGAATAGAACTTACAGCAGGACGAGGATTAACACCACTTGTAGATGTTACTGTAAGAGGCTGCACTGCCGAAGAAGAATCATCCTCTACAACAAAAACATCCAGCAACCCGCGATCATAATAAAAACTATATTCTTTTCCATGAATAAATTCATTCAAATTCATACTAAACGGACGGGCACTCTGTCTACTATCAACAACCCCAAATCTATCTACACCAAACGGAATCAACGCCACCATTTCACCGACTGTTTCAACATAAAACCCTTCAGTTAGAATATTTGTTGGAACGTAATTAATCTTATTAGCAGGCGGTTCAGCATTCTCACGAACCTTTACAAAACTTGTTCCATC